>NZ_SFBO01000046.1:0-7550 GCF_007095705.1 Microcystis sp. Msp_OC_L_20101000_S702 | reverse complement strand
GAATCAACGATCGGCCTGAATAATTCCTGGTCACCATGGCTAAAATAACCACTCTTAATTCGATCGATCACTCCCTTCAATTCGCGATTATTTTTGTAATAGCTCATCGGTTCATAACCCTGTGCTTTCCTAGCATAAACTTCTTCTGCTGTCAAGTCAAAGTAGAGACAAACAGCAATTCTCAGTTTTAGACACAGCAAGCCTTTTAGGGATTTAAAGAACATTTTAAAGGGGGATTTTTGGAGCAACTTTTGGTGTACTATCACGTCAAAAGCCCGAAGACTCGTCAAATGAAATTCGCCATCCCATTGAATTTTACCCCGTATTATGCGAACTAACTCCCAAAAGCCTTGCTACAGGGCAAATTTAGAATTGCTGAGAGACAAAAATCTCAGCCAATAAAAAAGCTAAAAGAAGCGATACTTATCGCTAAAGTCAAAACCGTTAGCGACGAGACGATTATAAAGTCGGGGACAAGCTAAAGCTAGGGATTGTCCTCTTGAGCGATCAATATCATTAGTAAACTCGATAAAATCCCCTTGCAAAGTCATTAATTCTTCAGAATCGGGGCGAGGACGTTGTAAAGCGGCAATCACCGTCTCTAGATGCCATCGATTATCTTGATCACATTCACTGGCCAAAAATTGCTGCCAATCCTGGAAAGCTTCATCGATGAGGACTTGCGGCAACATATCAAGGGATAAAAATTTCGGCGACCAGACAATGCTATCTAAACAGAATCGCAGCCCATTTTCTTGACACCAACGTACCAGGTCTAAAATGCCAAAAATATTATAAGCTTGAGCAGTAGGACGGACAGATAAGGAGATATGATCTTTCTGAAATGCGAAAATATTACGAGCGATCCTCTCCCATCTAGAGGGATAACGAATATATTCTTGTAGTTGACCGATCCCTTCCACGCTAAAAGCCAGTTCCACCGATAAAAACTGTTTGAGCATTTCCGAAAGACGACGATTATAGACAGTGCCATTGGTGCTGATGTAAAGCGAGATGTGTCCTGCGTGATCAGTGTCGATTAGTTTTTTGAGAATAGCTGGAAACATGGGATGGATTAATGGTTCACCCCCAGCAAATAGAAGCAAATTCAAACTCTCCGGATGAGCCAATATTTCCTCAAAAACCAGCTTTTCATTGGAAGACCACTGGGTATTTTCGGGTATACGGCTTAAAATCTCTCTCTCTTGTCCCTTATCGCTCTTTTTCTGGCTGACAATCCGCAAGTTATCGATATCGATACAGGGTTGTAAACCCCAACTACAGATTTGTTCTCCTTGATAATTGCTGAGTAAGGATTGCGGCTGCAATAGGTGCAGAAAATGTAGGGATAATTCTAAGCTAGAGATGGCTTCCTCAGTGGGAGCGAGTTCGATCGCTATTTGCCACTGACCGTCTGATAATAATTGTCGGGCTATTGCTCGTTTTCCTGCCATTACTGATAAATAACAGGGTTGATGACAATTTTTCCAGCCAGAAATTTCAATTAAATCGATGGCCGCTCCGTTGGCGGGTAAGGAAATGGTGACTTTTCCCCTTTTTACTGGACGGGTTAACTTTTCGCCACGCCGAGTTAGTTCGCCCAAACCTGTATATTTGACTTCATCGAGGTAAACGGGTAAAAGTATCTCTGCACGGATTCGATCGCCAAACCATTGTGCTTGTATGGGATCGGCCGCAATCTGGGAGCTAAACATCGGCGAACACATTCGACATTTTAAATTACAAAGATTACCTAGCCACAGGTGCAAGGCCGAGGGCGGTGGTGCTTTGCCCCCCTCACGAACGATCGCCGTCGCCTTGTCCAAGATGCCCTCTTCTCCTGAAACCCGCCACAGTTGTTCAGCTTGGGTATTCATAATCTGGCGAAGGCTAGTCCCACCATCGGCTTCCGTGCTATAACATTGGCTACAGTCGGGGATTTTTTCCCCAGCCAGCATTTGGCTTCGCACCGAGCGCAGATAGTCGGAATTCCAAATCTGCTCGCAGGTAGCCCAGTGTAACGACAGACAACGCCCCTCTGACATCGGATTGAGATCGGTGCGACAACACAATTGCGCTTTCCCATCATTAACAATGGTCATCTGGGAGAAAGGGAGGATACAAAAGGTTTTTGGTAGCATCGGAAAAGGAGTGGGGAATTTTTCGAGTCGGGAGTGATCACTGATTACTGATTACTGATTCTAGCCCTTGAGGGTCAAGGCGACGCGAGCGAGGGCTTTTTCTAGGGCGCAGATGACCATTTGTATATCGTCCTGGGTGTGGCGATAGCAGAGGTTAAAAGTGCCATAGGTGCATACTTTTTGGCGTGCCAGTTCATAATTCATCAGATTACGACAATAATCGCCAGAAAAGCCGTTAATTTCCCAAAATTTTAGCTCTGGGCGACAATCATGTCCCACTAAGGCGGACTCGATTCCACGGGTTCGACAAATTTCGCCATAGGCGGTTTTTAAAATACGACCTTTTGCTGCTAAGTCTTGACAGACTTGACGATCGCTAATCTCATTAATCGTTTCGATCGCCGCCACGATTGAAACCGCTTCTAGGCTAAAAGTCAGACCGTAGTTAATCGATGACATTTGTTGTAGCCACTGCTCACGACCTACTAACACCGAGAGAGGTAGACCATTAGCGATCGCCTTGCCATAACAGGCCAGATCGGGTACAATCCCCCAAAACTCTTGGGCTCCACCAATGGCCACCCGGAAACCAGAGACCACTTCATCAAAAATCAACAGCGCCCCTTCTTTTTGAACGATTGCTTGAATAGTTAACATAGTTTCTCGATCGGGAATTGGCCAAACCATCGGATCGATAATCAGGCAGGCAATCTCCCCAGGATGCTCGACAAAAGCCCGTTGAACGCCCTCCACCTCTAACACATCAAGACTAATAATTTGCCCGTAATGGCTACTCGGCACCCCCGGACATTGAATCGAGGCCATGTACCAATCCTGAACACCATGATAACCTCGATGCAGCACTTTAACCCGTCCCGTCACCGAACGAGCTAGTCGAACGGCCGCTGCCGTTGCATCGGAGCCATTTTTAACTAAGTGCATGGTTTCGGCACAGGGGATCAAGCGAGTCAGCAGCTCGTAGAGGTTTTGCCATTCCGGACCGACCATACCAAGGTTAGAGTATTTGAACATCTGTTCGGCCACAGCCCGCGCTACCCGTTGGTAGCCATGACCAAGAATATTGGAACCCCAACCAGACACCATATCGATGTAATCAATGTTATTAATATCTACCAGATGCCCGTCATAACCGTGGGCAAGACGTTGGGGAAAACAGTGAGCTAAAATTTCCTCACTGGTCATCGGTTCTTGGCAGAGGGGCGACTCTTGACTATTTATTTCTTCCTGTTCCAGATTGTCTGCGAACAGTTCCTCAAAACGTCCATCCCGCGGTTTGCCCTGATCGATCGATTCCCATAGCCATTGGTTAATCCCTTTGGCTGATAATTTTGAGGCTATGGCCGCCGCATTTTGGCGCATCTGTTGGCAATTTTTCGGGTCTCTTAGCTGCTCTAGAGCCTGTCTTAAACTTTCCCCTTGATAATCACAGACAACTCCTAGATGAAATCGTCGGATAAATTGAGCTGCCGATGTGGTTTCCTGGCCCAAAACAATTATCGGGATATTCGCCGTAGCCACCGCAAACATCATTCGCCACAATCGAGGATTATGATCGCCTTCTGCTAAGGCACCCGTCGGCATCACTAAATAGGCATAGTTTCTTAATATCTGTACCAGTTTTTCTTCTGGCAACAGACCACAGAGATGAATGCCTCGATTTTTAATTAGTTCTGAATGCTCCTCTTGCTGACGGTATTGATTGTCTTGATACCAATCTACCGTGCCATTGTACCAATCGAGTTCGATTCCCGCTGCCTTGATCGTGTTACATAATAAATCAAAGCATTGCTGACTGGAAATACTGCCAATCAAAGCTCCTACATTGGCCGACCGGGAGTTAAGATTGGCTAATTGGGGAGTCGGGGAAATTAACTGCTCCGATACCAATGCGGGCAGTAACGAAAACTCCAATTGATATTTGGCTTCGTAGGCTGCTCGCAATTCGGGATGGGTGACTAGCCGTAGGGAACATTTACCTAAAAATTCCCCCATCAATTGATCGGGAATATTATTCACGCAAATATTTTGATCGTCCATAATGTAAGCGGCCAAGGGAACTTGATACAAGTCTTGCAGTACGATCGCTGTGATTAAATCCTCGGCCAGGTAAGGAACACAAAGAAGGCGCGTCACCTTATATTCATGGAAAATTCTGACGGCATGGACAGTGTTTTTCACTGCTTCTGGTCTTGACAAACCACGATTAGATAGACAAAGAGCGATTGCCCCCAAGTCCTGTTCTCCCCCATACAAATCTACAGAACGAATCGACAGAATATTGGCAGTGTCAGCAACTATTTTTTTGACTAATGCACCTGTACCATGGTGTTGATTGACTTCACAGGTGGTAATAACGATACTGGCATCAGTCATCTTTGGTTGGCTGAAACGGTACTTAGAGCCAAAGTCGCAACCGGCAGCGATGAGACGATCATAAAGTCTAGGACAGGCGACGGCGAGGGATTGTCCTCTTGATCGATCGATATCGTTGGTATAGCGAATAAATTCGTCTTGTAAAACGGCTAATTCCCTCGGTTCGGGGCGTGGTCGTTGTAAAGCGGCGATTATTGTTTCTATGTGCCATCGATTATCTTCATCACACTCTTGCTCTAAGTATTGCTGCCAATCCTGTCGAGCTTCATCAATGACCAGTTGCGGCAGCATATCTAGGGATAAAAACCTTGGCTCCCAAATGAGATTGTTTAAGATGTATCTCAGACCCTGTTCTTGACACCAACGCACCAGCTCTAAAATGCCGAAGATATTATAAGCTTGGGCAGTGGGACGAACAGATAAGGGAATATGGTCTTTCTGGAAGGATAATATATTACGCGAGATCATTTCCCACCGAGAAGGCGTTCGGATATATTCCTGTAACTGACCGACTCCCTCCACACTAAAAGCCAGTTCTACGGATAAAAACTGACGCAGCATTTCCGAAAGACGACGATTATAGACAGTGCCGTTCGTGTTGATGTATAGCGAGATGTGTTGGGCGTGATCGGTTTCTATCAATTTCTTGAGAATAGTGGCAAAAGCGGGCTGGATAAACGGCTCTCCTCCCGTAAAGTTGATATGCTGGAGGCTTTCTGGATGGGCTAAGATTTCCTCAAAAACCAGCTTTTCATTGGAAGACCAATGGGGATTTTCAGGAATACGGCTTAAAAATTCCTTTGGTTGTCTCTTTCCGCTCTGTGGTTTGCTGACAATCCTCAAGTTATCGATATCAATACCCAGCGGAAAACCCCAACGATAGATATTTAGTTTCGCTGTGCGAGTGCTGGTTAAGGGCGGAAGGTAAAATACGGGCAGAAAATGCAGGGAGAATTCAAGGCGAGAACTAGGATTCCAGACCAGATCGGGTTTGACGACCACTCGCCATTCACCACTTCCAGCTAATAATTGTTGGCCCAACAGTTGGTCTTCTGTCATGACCAATAAGTGATACAGTTGCTTGCTCTGTTTCTGACCAGAGATTTCGATAAAATCCACTGGTTCTCCTTTAGCGGTCAGGGAAATCGTCACTTTTTGTGAGATTACTGGTCGGGTCAACTTTTCACCCTGCTTGTTCAGTTCACCGAAACCAGTGTATTCTACGCCCTTGAGGTAGACTGGCAGCAGCGTTTCTGAGCGCGGACGATCATCAAACCATTGCGCTTGTACGGGATCGCCAGCGATCTGGGAACTAAACATCGGCGAACACATCCGACATTTTAAATTGCAAAGATTGCCCAGCCACAGATGTAAGGCTGAGGGAGGTGGTGCTTGCCCCCCACGCTCATCAACGATCGCCGCTGCCCATTCCATTATCTGCTCCTCCCCGGCAACCGGAATCCTCTGACTAGGGTAACGGTTCATCACTTGACGAATGCTTGCACTGCCTTCAGCTTCAAGGGCATAACATTTGGCACAGCTGGCTATCTTCTCTCCTGCTAGCATTTGCCGCCGCAGCTGACGAAAATACTCGGAATTCCAAATATCTTCTAAAGAAGACTGATGCAAGGAGAGAATTCGTCCTTCTGATACCAGATTAGTTCCATGATTCAGACTGCATAATTTCACCTTGCCATCGTTAGTAATCATGGCTTGGCAGAAAGGTAGAATACAAAATGTTTTGGGGAGCATATAGTAGTTATCTTAATGGTGAGGTACAAAGTTTTTCTTTTGGGGAGTCGGTCGTCGATACCCAATTAGGTCGCACCTGATCTTGAGGAGAAACGCTGTACTTAAAATCTAAAGTAAATTGGCAGCCCAAACAAGAGAATATTTTTAAAATTTAATAATTTTTATTTTCTCAACCGGTTACGCTCATGATGAAACTGCTTGAAAATGAGCGGCTAAAACTGGATGATGGTCATAGTACGTTCTGATCTCATCATAGTTAGAAATAAGTTCTTTGATTGTACCATGGGTTCTCTTGTCGAACATCATGGGAATAGCGAGCGGCTCGACCCCCAGATGAACTTGCAAGTTTTGGATAGTTTGCTCCCAATTGGCTATCATCTCCTCGTAATTAACCACCATCTTGGCCTGATCCTGAAATAGATTGACAAAAAATTCTTCCGCAGCGCAATAATAATTGTAAAACCAGTCGAAGTACCAGAGGGGATATTCTAAAGAGAGGGAAGGTGGCTTAGTTTCTTGGCCAGGGACGTACCAAATATAGGATTTTTCATTGGGAACAAACCAGATATTAGTTGCCATGGCAATCCGAAAACTCACAGCCGCCTCGACAATATTTCTCCTTAAAATAATGATTCTTAAATCCCCCATCGATCTTAAATGATCCCAGACAGGAGACTGTCGCTCAAGTTGATCGTACATAATTTTAGTACCGTCAAAAACTCGAAAAAATTCCCTCGATAACAAACTTAAATCAAATCGCTCACCATCGAGATTCTTCTGAGGGTTGAGGTAGGTTTCCTGTTCACCGTAAAGCTGATTAAAAGTCTCTTGTCGCCAATGAACCCAAGGATCATCTCCCTCTAGTTCTGGATTAAATAATTCCATTCCTTGACGCAGATGCGGATGAGCTCCTAGGGCTGTAATCAGAAGTGTTGAACCAGTTCTTGGATAGCAAAGAATAATAAATTTCATCGTTTTCATCAAGCATTTTTGGGGGCTACGGTTCCAAAATTCGGGCCAGTCAAAGACTAAACCCGAACTTGACCGAGTTTTTTAATCCTCTAAACTAATCTTGACCGGATTAACTTTCCAAATCTCTTGACAATATTCCCAGATTGTGCGATCACTAGAGAATTTAGCCATACGAACCGAGTTAAGAATCGACATCCGCGTCCACTTGTCCCGATCGCGATAAGCTTCACTTACCTGTTCCTGACAATCAGCGTAGGATTGATAATCAGCTAAAAGCATATACTGGTCATC
>NZ_SFBO01000045.1:0-26181 GCF_007095705.1 Microcystis sp. Msp_OC_L_20101000_S702 | reverse complement strand
TTAGCAGCACCTCCCAGGACGGCCACCACCAAAGCTATCAGAATCCCCCGGTTGGTAAATTCCTGATAACCAACCCGTGTAGTTAATCCCTCGATTTTCTCGTCTAATACTTTAATATCGCCTTTTAACTCTGCTTTGAGTTCGGCCTGTCCGATTTCTAATTTTGTGAGACGTTCATCGATTTTATCGATTTTACTCTCAATCCTTGTCAGGACAGCTTCTAGGGAATAAGTTACAGTTTCGTTAGACATTTGCTAAACTCCTATGGGGTTTTCGGGTTTTTTGAGCAGCTATTTATTATGATCATAAAGCTCGTAGCCTTGCCTAGTAGCCACTTCTAGTTACTTCATTGTCATAAATAAGGGACTTGCGCTTTGATAATGTACCTTTTGGGCGAACGCAGTTCGCCCCTACATTGTGGACAAAATCCGTCTTTGGCTATAAAGATAAAAGCGGTCGCCCCAAAATTGGCAATAATGTCAGGATTACCGCCGGCGCTAAAGTCTTGGGAAATATTACCATCGGCGATAATGTCACCGTGGGCGCAAATTCAGTGCTAGTCAAGGATGTTCCACCTAATTGCGTGGTGGTGGGTATTCCCGCTCGTATTGTTAAACCGGACGGCGTTAAAGTAGATGAAAAATTATAAACGTTGACTTAAAATATATTCGGCAATTGCCAGATCTCCGGGGGTAGTAATTTTTAAGTTAGTTTCTTCACCGACGACAATTTTGACGGGAAAACCACATTTTTCTAATAAGGCGGCATCGTCGGTGACTTCCCAAGCTAATTTTCGGCCCTGTTCATGACATTCTTTTAATAATTTTACCTGAAAACCCTGGGGCGTTTGGGCCGCCCACAACCGAGATCGATCGGGTGTATCCTTAATCCAACCCTTGCTATCGACAATTTTAATCGTATCTTTCACCGGAACCGCCGCTATGAAACCCTGACAAGTGGCTAAAGCGACAGCACAGCGATCGAATAATTCGGGGGTGGCTAAACATCGCGCCCCATCGTGAATTAAAACCGTCTCAGCCCCCTCTGGCAGGGCTTGTAAGCCATTGTAAACTGATTTTTGTCTGGTTTCGCCTCCTTGGATGATTTGCACGGGTTTAAGGGCATTTATGGCGGTTATAATTTCTCGGATCTCCTCAAAGTCTTCCGGTTGTGCCATGATGCCAATCCAGATAATTGCCCTGGATTGCATGGCAGCCAGCAAAGTCCAAGCGAGGAGCGGTTTTCCGTGCAGGGTGAGCAGTAACTTGTTGCGATCGCTGCCCATCCGTTTACCCATTCCCGCTGCTGGAATTAACAAATACATATTTTTTTCAGGTAAAAAGTTAAGAATTCAATAGATTTGGTCTTTGATCCCCCCTTAATCCCCCCTTGATCAGGGGGGTGCCGATGATTGTTAATAGCTTAAATAAGCCCAAAACTATCCCTCTTAAGAGAATAAATCGAGGGGAAAGTGACCATAAGTACCGACTAATTGATCATTTTCTGATTGACAAGAAACCAGGACACCGCGATAGGTTCCCGTATAAGAATCGAGATAGGAAGCTTGTCTTTGGGTATTATATTTAATATACACCGCTCCCTGTTCTGGCTGGTCTTCTGGGAGACTATTAGGCAGGGGGTATCCTAGGGCTTGTAGATAACCTTTCAGAGCTTTAAATCCCTCTTCATTGTTATCGGCACAGATACCTAAATTAATTGATTCCGAACCTTGGTTAACCAATAAAATTGCCTGTCTTAGAGCTTCTTCTTCTTCATGAGATTGGGCAATTTTTAGTTTAATACATCCATATTCTTTTAGGAGTTTCAAAGCTTCTTCAATAGACATGAGCGGTTAGATAGGCGGGGCTAAAGATAAAAAATAAGCTGATGTTGCTGTCCTTAACGACAAATTCTCAAGTAAAAAAGCCCTAAATCATTGGGGTTTAGAGATAGGAAAATTTTGCATTGGTCTTAATCGTAAGATCGCCAATTTCGATCATATCAGGTTGGGGACAGGAAAATTTATCGGGGTTGTTTGATCGCTCCATTTTGTGCGGGCATTTCACGCGCTGCTTTTTGATAGCTGAAGTAAGCACGGCTCTCCTAGGTTTGGTGGGTAAAATGTATTCTAGGATACATTTCTCAAGAGCGAGGGGGTGGAACGAACCACAAAGACACAAAGGACACAAAGATCGATCGATCATTATGTAAGTTAAACTGATCACACAGAACCTAGAAGAGCCTAAACACCTACATCCTGAGGGGAAAAGAGGAGCATTTCTGGTGAGATAGGATCTCTGTAGCTTTAGTCAACTCCTCCCATTTTTCTAGAGCTTTTTCTTCGCTTGTTTCAGAGTCTTGCAGTTAAATTTCCGCCACGGCTCTTTCGATTAAACGACGAGCCAGGGTTTGAATGCCGGTATGTTCATAGTAATTAGTCGTCATATCGAGAAATGCCCCAACATACACCAATTTATCGGCAGAAAAGTCGATAAATCCCTGAATTTTGCTCAATAATCCCTGCTGGCTCAAATCGCGATCGCTGACAAAACTACTCATCCAACCTTTAGTCGAGTCGAAACTTTGACCGATAAAGTCTAATTTTCTGGCAGTATTTCCCCCCGGAATCAATTCTTTAATACTGCCGAAAGTGGAGTTAGATTCTAAGTCTTCTGGGTGAAGAATACTGAGGGTGGATTCCACTTTGCGGATAAAACTGCCCCCCAGAGGAATCAAACCATCCAAACAAACTAACGCCGCCATCCGCATCAGGGATTCGCCGCTATAATCTCCTAGGGAAGCGACGAAATCCCCGATACTATCCCCCGGAATGCCATTAATTTGACAAAAAGCGACTAATTCGGTCACTAATTTCAAGGTTAGATCGATAGTTTGCGCTTTTTCGGGGGCAGGGGTTAATCTTTCGATTAAACCGCCCATGAGGGGAATTTTACCACCGACGGCATTAGCAAGAGAGGCGGCGGCTAGGGCATTATCGGCGCTGTCGATGGTTTGGTAGAGCCAGAGCGCCCGTTGATAGCCCTGGGATTTATCATTAAACAACCAAACGGCTCGATCGCCAATCTGTTGGATCATGCTTTCGTCGGTTTCGTCGGTGACTTTGATAATCGTATTTTTAAACCCGACTAGGTTATCCCACTCTCCCGGCACCACATAATCAAGGGTTTTGAGAACTTTGACGGTGAGATTATTCGTCGGTAATTTGTCCACCAGTTCAAAAATTGGCTTACTCACGGATGTCTCCTTACTTTAATTTTGCTAAACCATCTAAATCGAACTTAGCCAACCAAGCTTGGCGATCGCTGGCGGCAAAATCCGTATCCCGCGATAAAACCTTGACTTGATAGCGATTATTGACTAAAACGGAGCTGGCGGTTGCACCCTGTTCGATAGAGGGAAAACCTTTGATTGTGGTTTGACTGTCTTGGAATTTATTGGCTGCGGCGGGATTATTGCTAATGTCAGATATGGCTAACATAGCCAGAACTTTGCCATCTTGCTTCAGTTTTGCCTCAGCAAAGCCTTTTTTCTCCTGGGTATAGACGCGCTCGTATCCTCCCCCAGAAGGCGGGAAAAACCGATTAAAACTGCCGCCAGAGGTGGATTCTTTCACCACTGCCGCCGCCCCGCGAGCGGTACTTTCCTGTTGCGCCCGGTCAAATTGCGAGGGAGCTTTAGCACAGGAAGTTACTAGCAAAAGTGTCGCTAATACCCCTGCTATCAAGATTTTGCCAAATCGAAAGCTCATAGTTATCTTAATTAAAACTTGCTCATGTTTGTTTGTAGTATATCTCTCGCTGATTGCTGATTATTGTTAAGTTTTTCTAGATTCTGCCACACCAGACTAAAAAAAACAGAAAATCAGCAAAATTCGAGTCAATAGCCAATTTTTAGGCGTTTATCTCAAGATTACAGAAATATCCACCGCCGAGAAATTATCGGTAACTTTTCAATTAATACAAATGTATGAAAAACTGCGTGCAAGCATCTCGCATTTGGGGGTGCGATTTGTTTCTAGCCCAATAATAGTCTAAAACCCTGACAGGGTAGGGCTTAAAGCTAGGGTGGGGATGGTAGATTGAGAAAAATGATCTGCACCCCCTAACCACTAGCTACAGTCCCGCAATTGCCCCTCGCGCCATAGATGCGATCGCTTGTTCCGTGGCCCGGGGTAGATGATAATATTTACCCCCAGCTTTTAGGGCTAATTCTTTGGCAAAACCAGTGGAGACGAATTTTTTCTCTGTATCGATAACCAGCAGTTTGATGCCTAAAGAGCGAATTTTAGCGGCAATATCGAGCAGTTCTGCCTTAATATCGGGTTTTTCACCCTCCGGAATCGGTTCGCCTAGAGATTTCGCCAAAGGAATATTACTTCTACCGTCGGTAATCGCCACCACCACCACTTGACCGATATCCCCCGATAAACGGGCATTCATCCCCACATGAACCGCTTGGGTTAAACCGTGAGCTAAGGGGGAACCGCCGCCACAGGGCAGGGTTTCTAGACGTTTTTTCGCTAGGGTAATCGATTTGGTCGGCGGTAGTAGTACATCTGCTCGCTCACCCCGGAAAGGAATCAGGGCAATCTGGTCGCGATTTTCGTAAGCTTCCGTTAACAGACGCATAACCGCACCTTTGGCCGACTGCATCCGATTCAGGGCCATGGAACCGGAGGCATCAACCACAAAGACAATTAAAGAACCGGCCTTGCGGGCCAGCCGTTTTGAGCGCAGATCCCCTTCTTCTATAATCACATGACGTTCGGGATTTCTTAAGCGACGGGCTTTTTGATAGGGTGCGGCCGCCCGGAGAGTGGCATCGACGGCGACTCTTTTCACCTTGCCCCGGGGTAACATTGGCTTAATATAACGTCCCCTATCTTCCGAGAAAATCAGGTTACGCGCCCCCGATTTCCCCTGACGCTGGGCCATCTGGGCAAAATACAGCACACTGGGATCCAGTAAAACCCCTTCCGGGTCAAAAACAAATTCTTCTGGCAGATTATCGGGCTGTTCCGACTCTTTTTCTTCCTCTTTCTCCTCCTCTTTTTCTTCCTGTTCCTGCTGGTTTTCGTCTTGGGGCGGTTCCGGTGGTGGCGGTGGTGGCGGTGGCTGTTGTTCCTGTTCCGGGGGTGGTGGCGTAATCAGCGATCGAGGTACAATAACTAATTCGACGGCTCTTTTTAGGTCATCGGCACTGACTAAATCCCGACCTTCTAAAGCGGCGGCGGCCTTGGCTACTCTCACGGCAAAAATCTCGGCGCGATGACCTTCTACCCTACCGCGCACCGCTTCTTCGACTAGATAACTAATTTGTTCGGGTTTAATTTTTACCTCTTTTAACCATTCCCTGGCTAGGATAATTTCGGTTTTTAGATCATCGATTTCTTGGGCATATTGGGCGATAAAAGCGGTGGGAGAAACAGCATACTCGATCGCCTGATTGACGGCGGTGACTCGTTGGTCTAAACTAAGGACACCATTGGCGGAAAGAGCAATGGCAATTCTATCTAATAAATGGGTTCGTAAATCCCCTTCTTCTGGGTTATAAGTAGCGATCAGGATTGGTTTACAGGGATGTTGAAAACTGATGCCTTCCCGTTCGATTTGGTTACGTCCTTCGCTTAAAACTGTTAGTAATTGGTTAGCAATTTGGTCATCGAGTAGATTAATTTCATCGATGTAGAGAATTCCCCGATGGGCGCTGGCTAATAAACCGGGTTGAAAGACTGGTTCCCCCTGTTTCACCGATTCTTCCACATCGACGGAACCCAATAAACGATCCTCGGTGACTCCCAGGGGAATCTGCACGAAAGGGGCCCGGATAACTTCCGTGGCGACCTCTCCACTGCTATATTCTTCTTTAGTGCGATCGTCCCATTCGTCGGCATTGTTGGGATCACAATTAAAGACATTACCTGCGATAATTTCGATCGGTGGCAGTAAGGAATGTATCGCTCGCGCCATGACTGATTTGGCGGTTCCCCGACGACCGGCAATTACCACACCCCCCAGGGCGGGATCCACGGCGGCTAAGAGTAGGGCTAATTTAATCGCTTCTTGGCCGACAACGGCAGTTAGGGGAAAATTGAGGTTCAGAGTGGGCATAGATCTAGATTCAGGCGGCCAAATTCTAGTGTAAAACAGAAGCTCCCTGGTCTGGCGCTTTTCCCCTTTTGATTCCCGAACTCAGATTTTAAGTAGGTAGGCGTTAAAAATTATCAGACACCCCCCTTATCAAGGTAGGGCTGTTTCATTCTCCCATCAGAATATCAAAAGTAAAAGCGATCGCTGTCTTTGTAAAATGAGTATGTACTCTCAGACAATTTCAAGAGAGATAGGCTTTTAGTGGCTTGAGAAGAAGCTTTATCAATTTATTCATAATAAATATTGGCAGAGGATTAAAGATTAGTTATTGTAACTAACTCTTTTGATTAGAAAAAGATAAACTTGAGAATCTTCAGTCAAATTTATTGACTCAAAATCAGCTGTACTTAATTTAAATGAATCAACCCTAGGGAGCAGAGAGCTTTTTTCAATGCTCAGTCAACAGTAAAAAGTAATCAGTGAACTGAAAACTCAAATCTGACACCTGCTAACGGCTAACTGCTAACTGATAACTGAGAAAACGGTAGCAATTTCTACCAAAAGTCCCAGTAAAATTCGTTATTGTCATAAGGTCATGACGGAATGTAATTAAAACCAGAAAGAATGCGGATCGAGCAATTGCAAGCCTTTTTAGCCGTAGCCGATACAGGCAATTTCGGTCAAGCTGCCCGCCAGTGTGGAGTCACCCAATCGACTATCAGCCGCCAGATTCAATCCCTAGAAACCGATTTGGGCTTACCTCTTTTCCATCGTACCGCCCAAGCGAAATTAACCATTGCTGGCGAGAAATTACTGCCCCGGGCGAAACGAATTTGTCAAGAATGGACGAATGTTCACGAGGAAATCACTGACCTACAGGCGGGAAAACAGCCAGAATTGTGCGTGGCGGCGATTCATTCCGTGTGCGCCCACTATTTACCGCCGATTTTGCCGAAATTTTGTGCTGAATACCCAGAAGTGCAGTTAAGAGTTACAGCCCTAGGCAGCGATCGCGCATTAAAAGTGCTGCGGGATGGTTTAGTAGATCTGGCCTTGGTAATGAATAATCGTTTTCTCACCTCTAGCCCAGAGATGGTGGTAGAAATATTATACGAAGAAGCGATCGAAATTCTCATGGCCGCTAATCATCCCCTTGCCCAATACAAAGAAGTGCCATGGTCGGAATTAATCCCCTATCCGCAAGTGGTTTTCAAAGATGGCTACGGAATGCAAAGATTAGTACAAGAATGGTTTTCCCGTCAGGATGCCCACCTAAAAACTGTCATGGAATTAAACACCCTTGATGCTTTTCGCGGTGTGGTGCGTCAGGGTAATATTATCGCTCTTCTGCCTCAATCTGCCCTGATGGAAGCGCGTAGCGATGCCACCCTCGCCATTCGTCCTCTTGCTTCCCCTAGTGGCGAAAATCCCCATCTTAACCATGGTAAATTTAGTCATCGTCTCACCCGTCAGGTAGTCCTTGTCACCACCAGCGATCGCCTACAGATACCACCGATCGCTCATTTTTGTCAATTAGTGCGGCAAATGAATCAAAGTGTGGTTAAAAGCTTAGAAAATCACCCTGTCCAGCCTTAGCAATTCCCATCAATCCCATTTATCCTTTATTTTCTTCCTTGAGATGAGCGATACTTTTCGAGAATTATTAAAAGCGATCGGTAGTGGCACCCATACGGGCAAAAATCTAACCCGTCCCGAAGCGGCGATGGCCACCAAGATGATGTTAACCCAAGAGGCAACCCCAGCCCAAATCGGCGCTTTTATGATTGCCCATCGCATTAAACGCCCCACCAGCGATGAGTTAGCGGGAATGCTTGATGCCTACGCCGAGCTTGGTCCGCAAATAACCCTAGAATCAGCCTCTTTTCAGCATCCGATCGCTATTTTTGGCAATCCCTACGATGGACGCTCTCGCACTGCCCCGGTTACTCCGATCACTACTTTAATCTTAGGGTTGGCGGGGGTTCCCGTAGTCCTGCACGGGGGCGATCGAATGCCGACTAAATACGGTATTTCCCTCAGGGAAATCTGGCAGCAATTAGGAGCAGATTTTAGTCAATTATCCTTAGCAGCAGTGAAAGACTGTTTAATCACCACAGGATTGACTTTTTTCTATATTCCGCGCCATTTTCCCCTAGTACAGAATTTTGTCACCTATCGGGAGCAAATCGGTAAACGTCCGCCCATGGCCACGGTAGAGTTAATGTGGTCGCCTTTTGTGGGTAATATTCATCAGATATCGGGTTTTGTTCATCCCCCCACCGAGGATCGTTTTCGCGAAACTTTCGCTCTGAGAAATATCTCTCACTTCACCACCGTGAAAGGATTAGAGGGGAGTTGTGATTTAGCCTGTAATCGGACGGCGATTATTGGTCTGGGAAATCCCACCGATCCCCCTTCCTTTCAGCGATTTTTCCTAAATCCTCGCGATTATGGCTTCTGTCCCTCGGATTATCCCCTCGAATCTTTAGAGATGCTCACCGCTAAATTAAAGGGTTTATTAGCTGGAGAAAATAACGAATTAACCGACGCGGCAATTTTTAACGGTGGTTTTTATCTTTGGCGCTGTGGAATTGCCCCAGATATCCCCACGGGTTTCCAGCAAGCACAACAATCTTTACAGTCAGGAAAAGCCCTGGCTAAATTAGAACAAATCTGTAATTATCTGGAAAATCAGCAATAGATAGGGTCTGTTGAAAAAGTTTGTCGTGGGGGTAGGGTATGGGGTGTAGGGTTTTACCGATTTTGAGGGGGTCAATTACCTAATTTTCAAGGAAAAAGTCCAGGAATTTTCCCCCCGACACTCCCAGATGCGGTACTTTTTGATTTCCCAAAAGCCCAAAGACATTACCCAACAACTCTAACCCCGTGCGACAAATCTAACTTTGGGGGATCCCTCAATCATGGTGGCTGCAAATTGAGCAGAAGTGAATTGGGAGGTAGATTCTAACCTTTCTTTGAGCCTGTTGGTCATTTCCTCAATATTAATTACTCCTAGATCTTGATTGCGGAAGGGAACCTCTATGTTTCCGGTTGTTTGCTTACCGTCGAGGTTTCGTAGTCCTTTAGTAATCGGACTTCCTTTTTCAATCGGATCTACAGGATCTACACCACAATTAACGGATGATCCCTTAATTGAAAGGTCAAGGGTTTTGACTTCCCCGGCAAAAAAACAGAGTAAGATATTATCTGATAGCCGATCTCTTCGGAGTATGGTTAGTTTATTCTCTGGTCCGACAAAATTATTTCCAGTTACGGGAGTGGCGTAACCTTCTATTTCTAAACCGGGCCAACCGGATACTACTTCTGAATGTAACAAGAAGCCAGTAATAGTTTTATCAGACTGGGTTTTGCTTCGGCGTAAACTGCGACTTTGAACATCTAATCGTAAGTCTTCTTTCGTAACTCGTCCGACACTAAAAGCCCCATCTTGTAAGCAGTCAACCCAATAGGAATCTATCCAAAAGAAGCGCAAAGATTCGGGGGGAAGTAACCGTGTATCGGGAACCAAATAGTTAAAGGGAACGTTTTTGAGCAATTCTAAATCTTGGAACCAATTGGCGATCGCTGTAGGTAGATCCCCGTTAGTTTCAGTTGTGCTTTGGAAAGGTAGGTGCAGCACTTGTTGCTGTATCTGATGTAAATCTTGAGCTTTAGAGCGTTTCCAGTTAAAAATCTCCACAGCCAGGGGTTGATTTTGTAGGGTCAGCATTCGTCCTAACTGCCAAGCCATAGCGTAGGAAACATCAAACATACCCGTATTAGGATCATAACGCATCAATTGATCAGCTATAGCAATAGGAGCGGTTAGGTTATCTTGGCTTTGGCCTGTACTTAAAGGGCTATGATACCAAGAAACTGTTTTATCTCCTTGTCGCAGAGCGTGGTGGAGAGGTACATAACCTAAATCTAGGTATTGCTTTGCTGGATTATTACCTTCGGAGGGAAGTCTGAGGGTATCGGGTTCGCGATCAATTTCTTTAAGCAGGGCATCGAAATTGTGCTTACTATTAACACAGGTAAAACTCCAACTAGCAAGACTAACTAAACGGATGAAATCGTTAAGTCCTGCACCTTGATAGTTAAATTCTCCACTATTATAGCGTTCTTCAAGGGCGACTAAATGAACGGTACTTACTTCCCCTTTCTTGGGTAAACGGTTGCCTAAAATAGTGGCTAAAGGTTCACTGAGAGATTCATTTTTCTCGTTGGTTATTTGGTTAACAGACGCAAGGAGAGTCAGATCTTTTTCTGGAGGAAGAATCTTTTCTAAAATGTTTTGAGGGACATCAATTACCGTCACCACATCTTCATCATTTTGCCCCGCCTCGTCTATAAATTCAGGGAATTTAGTATTACCAGAAGTTGCTTTTAGCTCCTTTAATTTAATCGTTTTTGGTTCAGGTTTTTCTGATTCCTGAAACAGAAGGAGAGCTAACCAAGGGAGATCAGAATTTGTTGATCTGATAGTACGCTCCCAAGGTAGGGTACCGCGTTTGAGGATGATATGGGGCAAGGCATTAGAATACTCACCCAAGTTTCCCGCAGGGGGAAAAACGGCATAAATGACATCAGGAGTTAGGGGAGCAAAACGGTGGCCATCTACATAAAAGGTAAGCTCTTTACTGAATGTCTGCTCAGGTATTTTGTCAGACTGTTTGGTTTTAACTTTTTGTTCAACCTCGACTGTGTAAGTACCACTATCTAGGGGAGGTTGGCGATGTTGGATGAATTGAACTTTAACTGTTGATGTGGACATGATTAATTGATTGTGGATTATAGATTGTGGATTGAAGCTAGAGAGTAGGAGAGAGAGGGGGGAGTTTTAGGGATTTTCTAACCCTAGAATTCCCCGTTTAAATGGGCAACAGCTGACCTCCCCTAATTGCATTACGCTTTAACCTGGGGTGCAATGACAAAAGAATTAGCCACCGAATCGGTTAATTTAACATCATCGGCTAGATTAAAGCCGAGAGATTGGAGCAGATTGTTGCGCTTATTCTGAGTATTGGTGCTGACAATGTTGTTGTTGATGGCTGTAGTTCGAGCTTGATTGTCGGTAGAAACCCCAGAAAAAGCAGTCGTTTTTTGCCAAGCGTAAACGTCATTTATGGCGGTGGTATCGTGTAGCAATTCGTTGACATCAATAATATTGGTGCTACAGACATCTTTCTTGATTTGAGGAACAATCCGGAAACCAGAGAGGGTGTTCTTGACAAATTGCTGATCGTTAGCTTCAGGGAGAAGAATTCGTTCTGAGTCTTTACCCTTTACTTTGACAACTTTAACTTTAGCATCGCCCCAAAGTGCGGTTGGTACATCTTGAGTTATCGGGATAAATTGGAACTGGTCATAGTCAACGGTTACTGACTCTGACTCATCTCCTCCCTTTGTCTTCCGGGTAATTTTGATGTTGTACTTGCTTTCGAGTTGATCCTTTTTAATGCCCATGGAACGAACGCCAAAATCGGTCTTCGCATTGCTAACAGGGAGAGGTTCGTTATCACCGTAAGATGCTTGCTTGCTGGGGATAGCAGAATTAACTACTAGCTCTAACTCTTTGGGATTGACGACAAAGGCGACTTCTTTGGTTGTTGCTGGTGAGAGTTGTTTGGTGACTCCTTGATTGAGAACAACACTACAAACGTCCGCAGCTGTTGATGAATCTTGTGCTGTTGATTTCGCAGGGGGTAAGAAGGAACTTTGGAAACTTTCCCAATCGATAGGCTCTGGTAAGCGAGAAGATTGATCACCAAATTCCACAGTGACTTTGACGAAGATAATTCTAAATGTGGCTGTACCGGCAAATTCTGGACCCCAAATATGGAGTTGCACCCCTAAACTAACAGGTCCGAGTATTCCATAGCCAGCTTGAATCCTCACTTGTACTAGGATTTCGTAGTAGTAGGGTTTCCAAGAGATGAGGAAATGAGCCTCAGCGACAAAGTTAGCCCACAGTTTACCGAGTTTGAAATTGGCTTCTAGTCGGCCACCGGCCATGATGGCATGAGCGCACAGAGCAAAGTATTTTTCTCCCTTGAGGGATAGGCAATCTCCTACTTTCCAGTGGAAACCCAGACGAGGAACTGTAGGATAGTGGGCAGGTTTTTTGAATAGGGGGTGATAACCGCCTAAAGTAATGACAAAATCCCCTGCATGAGGGCCAGAAACCCAGAGACAGACGGCAAAGCCACCAGTTAAGCGGCAATCTGGCGATAGGATGTAGCAATCTGAGGCTAATTGACCTTCTATGGAGATTACTCCTTCACTCAGAGAAAACCTGGCTCGTAGGAGCATCGTCATATTGAGAATACAGCTTGTATTTTTCGAGTCTTTTGCCGGAGTGGGAATTTTCATCTTGGCAATTCCCAACAGGTTGATCTCGAAATCTTCCCCAAAGGCGACGGTTAGCAGCGCAAAGCAGTCTAACATCTGGAAGCAGGTAAACTTAAGTCCGATGGCAACAAAGCCGGAGCCGATGGATATGGGCATATATTTATCCATCTCGCTCAGTTTTTTGGTAATCAGTTCACTATCATCGGAAAATTTGCTGTCGGTGGGTTCTACCGCTTGGGCAACTAGGGGAAAATCTAGTAACTTGTCGATGGAGGGTACTTTCAGATAGCGATTGTAGCCGAAACCCAGAGCAAATCCCGTGATAATGAAGGAGGGATCAACTATTATAGTGACGTCAAGAACGGCATATAGAAATAGGGAGGGTTTACCGTCGTAGTAGGCATAGGCACCGATGGCGCTGACACCAAAACTTTTACCTGCTAGATCAAATTTGAGTCTGGCTAAACCCAGATATTCTGTGTATTTTATGCCGTTCTTTTCTTTGTCGGCACGCAGTAAGGCCCCGCTTATTTCGATAGTTGGATTCTTGTACTCTATGCCAATGCCCGATATTTTAAAGGATGGCGTTAAGTCGTCTAAGGAAATCCCGACTCCTAAATCGTCGCAAGAGAGGGTCAAACCAGCGATTTTGAGGACAGCATCAATGACGATGGCTATTTCCGCCTCGTCGTCTTCTTCCTCATATTGGAAGCCAATTTGTTTAAGTGAAAACGGTCCGAAGGTTTTGTCTATATCAAACCAAACGGCTAAGTTGCTGTTGGTGACATTATCTTCTTCTTCTTCTCCACCAGGAGCCAATTCTTCTTGTTCTTCTTCTGCTTGTTGTGGACTTATCGACAAGCTCAAAATCTTAGCCGCATCGGGTAATCCCAATTGACCTGATAAGCTGAAACCTTTACGGACAGAGCGTTTGGCTTCGCTTGCGTCTGTACCCACTTTTTTGGGAACCGGTAGTGGGGGGATGAGTTTTTCTTTTTCTTCCTCTTCTTCGTCGTCGTCTTTGTCAGGGATTTTGTCGTTTAAAACGCGAATTTCTTTGATGCTAAAGGCTTTAGAAGCAACGACAAGTCGCAGGGATGGAACTAATTCTTCTTTACCGACTTCATCGGAGATTAAATCACCCACTACGGGGAGAGATTTTAATTTGATTTTGGTGGCGATATCTAAATCTAGGACAAACAGCCATTCTCCTTTACTTGTTTTCTGTTCTTTCCGGTAAATCACCATCACATTTTTGAAATTGATGGATTTATTCTTGAGTCCCTTTGGTAACAAGTCAGCTATACTTTGGTCCAGGGTTGCCATCAAATCATTGAGGGTGATACTGAAGGGTTCCTCTTTTTCTTCCTTGTAAGCTGTATAGGCGACAATGGTTCTACCTGTACTTGGTTTTTCGTCGGGTTTAACTTCAGAGATAAACTCGATGTCTTCCCCGAGAGAAATTGTTATTTTTGGACCTTTTGCCGGTGAGTCATCTGAGGTTGTTGAGAGACCTTTTTCCAGTTCTTCTTTTAAGTCGGGTTTTGTGTTTGTAGCCATGGTTTTTTTGGGGTTGGTTGGGTTGATGAGTTAGAAAGGTTAAGGAATAAAGCTCAAGAGAAAATTTGCAGTAAACACCTACAGTATCTAATTTTCATACCGTATAATCGGGTATTGAAGGGTATTGATCAGTAACATTACCATTCTCTATAGGATAGAAACTATCTGCACCCTCCCAACAAGCATAGTGAATAATCATCAAGGAAAAATTTAGACGCTCCATAGCCTTCTCAAATGCATCGCGAATAGTTATATCACAATAGTCAGCCTGAATATCTGAGACACAAACTATGTCGTCTGCAAAGCGATCCAATACTGTGGCTAAAATCACAAGATCCTGTCTATGTTTCACAGTAAACCCATAATAAATGCGAAACTTCCACGCCAAAAGAGTATGGAATAATAAAACGACCCTCGCACCTTTTGCGAAACCTCTGTATCCCCAATGTTTTCTGGTAGTATCGTAAAAGACTTGACCACAAATCATTCGGTTTATAATTGTGCTATTTTCACCGAACTTTACAGAACCATTAACATCTAACTTAGCTTTGGGAGTCGTCGTACCGATGCCGACACTAGGACTATCCAAAGTAATCTGATCATCAGCATGAATCAATAACTTTTTATCTACATTTTCTGTGAGGTAAACCTCCTCTGCACCACCAAAATTCAATTTGCTCCCTATTCCAAGTTTATTACCTGGACCTAGCAAACGTAATGTTCCCTCATTTGCGGCGCTTTGTATGACTAATCGATCTGAACCGATATAAGATGTCCCAATACCGACTTTACCATCAGAATTAATCCGCACTCGCTCTGCATTATTTGTGTAAATAGCTAATATGCCATCTCCTTGCTGCTTTAGTCCCGTGTCATTATCACCAATTGCTAGATCAATTTGAGGATTCGTAGTACGGATAGCGACCTTACCACCAATAACCGCATCCCCACCATCCACATGAAGTTTAGCTTGGGGAGTCGTCGTACCGATGCCGACCTTGCCACTGATAACTGCATTCCCACCATTTACATGAAGTTTTGCTGCGGGATTCGTAATACCGATGCCGACGTTACCACCTCTTTTTAAAGTGATTCCTTGCTCCCAATCCCAATTATTATCATTCTTGTCATGGGTGATTTGCAGAAATCCTTCACTCTCTGTAGGACAGTGAAATATAAATTTTTTGTTTATTTCATCCTTCCCTAAAACTATATCGCCGTTAACCTTCAGTTTAGTCGTCTCCCGGTCAAAAGTCTTAGTACCGATGCCGACCTGGCTCCCACTATACAAAAGTGGCGTTTTTTCGATGGGTATAACTAGCCGACCATCGGGATAGCTACCAATGTTTTGATAGTCAATATATATACAGGCTAGTCCAGAAGCGCTGTTTGTAACTAAATTGCTAATTGTTAGCTCGATTCCCTGTCCTGCTGTTAATTGGTTTATCTTGGGTGTAAAACTCCACTCAGTAGAATTGACGGTATGGGTTGATGTCCAAGAATTGGTGTCTGTTACCGTGATTTGAACGCCGTTTAACTGATCAGTTGTTGCCACCAGTGCGTCCGGATGATCTCCCTGCTCAAAGCTGACAATAAACTTTGAACTTTGGTTTAATAAGAGAATTGGTCGCGTGTTATTAGATAAAGGGGAATTGAGTACCTTTAATTTCAGAGTGTTTTGAGTAGTTCCATCATTGAGAATCGCATTAGAACCTAAGACCCGAAATTGTAAAGGAATTTCCGTCTTGCGGAGATGATTGATTACAGAAACCGCGTTTTTGGAACTTACTTGCTCTTCAATGAGTTCGTTTGCTGTTCCCGTCGAAATTAGACCGATTCCACCATACAGCAATTCAACATTGCTGCTTTTCACAGTGCGATTATTGGCTGTAAGTTTCGAGAAACCTATTTGAATCTTCTCATTTGGTTTTAACGTTAGTTCAGATTGGTGAAGAAAATACATTGAGAAAAAGCGGAATTCTTCGTCATAGTTGACTTGCCATTGGCGACTTTTATCATCTATTTCTATCTCACTAGGTTTAAGTCCTAAATCTTTTTCCCAACGGAGTTGAAAATGGCATTTTTTCTCACTAGCCGCTTGAGCACCTCCTGCTTGAACAGTCGCTAATTTTCCGGCTAGGGAATTAGAATTTTTAAAGATGACATCCTGTTCGCTATCATTAAACACCTCTAAATATAACGTTAAAGGGTTATTACCATCTTCTAAATAGATGGTGTTAACAATTTCAGCTTGGTTGTTGTCTCCGTAATAAAACTGAAATTTCAAAGGCTCTTGGCTGAAAAACTCGCCAAAATCAATGGCCTTTTCGGCAAGACGGATTTCTTCGGGAACTCTGGTAAGCATGATCATTACTCCTGGGAAAAAAAAGAGATTGATGTATGTGGTTGAGCTTTATTCGCTGACGGTTTGGACTTCTTGAGTCCATGAATCGGTTGATTCAGGTTGCTCTAATTGGGATTCTCCTTGTCTCTGGATTTTGCCAATCAGTTGATAGACTTGGCGGTAAGGCATGGCACCCAAAGCTTCTAAAACTTGGTTGACTTCCCCCAAAGTTAATTTGAGGGAAATTTGTTCAGCTTCATTCATTAGTTTCTGTTTTTCTGGTTAATTTTAGCCAGCCATCATAGATTTTTTGTGGACTGGAGTAAACGGACTGAGAATCAAAGGGAACTAGGGGACGATTTGACCAGACAGTACCATCTTTTCCTAACCAAGACCATTCATAATTGGGTACTTCGGGAAGGGAAAGCTTGATCTGATCAAGATCATTGATTGGGTTAAGATCACTCAGAAGTGGTGCCGCTAAAAAAGTAACTTCGATCGCTTGTAAGGCAGGTAAATATTGTTCTGGCGGAATAGAAATACTCTTAGCAGGAAGTATGCCACAAGTCGCGTTCACTTGTCCACGAGGGTCGATTAACATCACTAGAGTTTGGGCTGTATTTTCCTCTAAGGTTTGCTCCAGATTCAAGGGAGTGTCAGGGGTGGGATCTTCTTCATTCTCAAACAGGGTTTTGATCTTTTCGTGGGGAACATAGCAACTTTGGGGAGCATAAAAAACGCTGTCTGTGTAAGTACCATCGGCTTTTTCTACCCAGTAGCCCACCAAACTATCATTAAACTGTTGATATTCACCAATACGGATGGGGAATTTGACCTTTTCAAAAGCTTGTGTGGTTCGGAATTTATTGTAGAAAAGATCGTTAGAGAAAGATATCCTGTTCTGGCTAACGGCGGGTATGCCTTGGATATCTAGATTGATGCGTGAGCGCACTAGAGCTAAAGGTCGCGACACTAGCAAGGAGATGGCTTTATTTTGAGCAAATCCTTCGGGATCAATGGTTTGTAAGGCTGCATTGACAGTGGTGAGGAAATCGGACATAAATGCCGCTCCTTGATCGATCAGATACCGGACCATTTGCTTGAGATAGGGGTTAGTCCGATCAATAATTTCCTGAATTTGCTTCTCACGGTAATCATGTCCCGGAATAGAGCGCAATTGAGCGGTGCGGTCAATCATCACTAGAGCATTGCCCTCATCATCATAAATAGTCAGGCTGTTATCTAGGTTGTTGGGCAAAACCCAGCCACAGATTGGTTTAGTGGCGAGGGTCTCATTCATTTCCTGATCTTGTTTACTGCTTTTACTGCGGCGAGTCCCCTGTGGTCGGGTGGCCGATAGCCAGCGAAAATTCAAGCGGGCGGGTTGGGCTAAACGGGGTGGCAGGTAGATGGGATGGGATGATAATACATTAGCAAAAGCTGATGGCAGTGTTAGGGGTTGGCTAGTGACAATCTCACGGCTATTGTTAGTGTCAAGCACGACATTAACCTGTCCAAAGGTATCCACAAGTCGTAAATCAGTAATTTTTAATCCTCCTACACGAATGGGACTAAAATCGAATCCAGTTAAAGGCGATCGCAAAATACTGTCCGGTACGAGACGAGAGCTAAGTTCTAAAGTGTTCTGCACGTTTTTCAGGAAGTCTTTTGCTGGTCCATTTGCTGCAAGTAGATTATCGTTGACATCTAACTGAATTGTCCGATTATAGGTGAGTAGCGCATCACTAAAGCCGCCGAGACTCTGGGCGAGACAGCCGTTAAGAGATTGCAGTTGTTGATAGGCCCGCAGCGCAGTAGAAAAAGGATCACTAGCTGTGGGGTTTTTCTTGTCATACCACCCCTTGACAGCGTTAAAATTCTTGACCAGGTAGTCCTCGGTTTGGTCGTCTGGGGATATATTTTGTTCTTGGTAATAGTCGGGCAACAAATACTTAGTCAAGTAATCTATAAGATTGTCCTTGAGCAACATACTAGCCGAGGAAGAGAGAAAACTAGCTCCCCTGTAAAGGTTGGGATAATCAGCAAAATGATTCGCGCTTGCATCCGTCGGTGTGATTTCAAGTCCATCGACCCGCAATTGATATTTATCTTTGAAGATGTTAGTGTCGTAGTTTACACTTGGAGTGTGCTTATTCTTGTCGTTCTTGCTTTGTTGACTCTTGTGTTCTAGTCCTTTCAATTGCACTTGCCATTCCAACAGGAAGGGATTCCAAGGCTGATTTGCCCATTGACGGAAGCCAATTTTTTCTGTGGGGTTGTTGCCAAACTCGCTGAGAAATTGGACAAAAATATTTAAGGTGTTGTCAGGTAAGCTCTGCAAGTCAATGGACTGAGTTAATAATTTACATTGCAGCAAACCATCTGTCCTTAAACGCTCGTCGTCACGGTTGCGAGTCGGTTTAGCGACTTCCCCAGTCATTAAAACTACGGGATCACTTGGCTGCCAATAGCGAGGCCCTGGAACTATTTTGATGGTGTAAGATGGTCGGAACAAACCGATTTTGTCTTGGTAATCCCGCTCAATTTCGGTCGGAGATAGGGGTTTTTTGTGGAAGCTAACGCTGGCAATGCGCCCCCGTAAACGATGGCTACCGGAAGAGTTAGACATTAAATAGACGGTGCCACTAAAGGGGTTATTAGCCTCTAAGTGGAGGAAAACCCACCGATTCTTAGGAATTGCTGTCCAGTTAATCGGTCCGTTTACCTGTTGTCCGTTAATGTAAATTTTTTGCCAAGTGCTGCTAATTCCATTAGTAGAATTAACATAAAGGCTGGTGCTTCTCACCTCTAAAAGGGAACCCTGAACTCCCTCTGGTATGTTTACCCACATCGAGAGGGACTGGATATTTCCTAAATTAGAGATTTCATAATTCTGATTGCCATCGAAAGATAAACACTTCATGGCAATATCGTCATCCACTAAGGTAGAATCGCCAGTGACTTGGACTGATTTTTTGGGAGCAATTAAACGGGATTCTTTGTTAAACTTCTGAACTTCAGCAATTAGTGTGTTAATCGACCGGGCCAGTTGGCTTGCTTTTGAATTACTGTCAAAAGGGTAATTTGGAAATCCTGGAAGATTATTAGAGACAGAGGCACTGACAATTTGATTTTGATCCTGTTCATTTTTTAGTACCTTCAAAACTCCAGCAGCTTTGATGGCATTCTCTAAGGCTTTTACTCCATATTGATTGTTATCCGCAGTGTCCTTAAGGAACGTTTGAACTAGATTACTGTCGCTTGTTTTGTTGATAAAATTAACTGCGCTTGTTCCCAGTGTTTGTATTTTGCTTCTATCTAGCAATCTTTCATCTGGATTGACAAGAACATAAGTGGCCAGCATATACTTATACCAATCAGCATAGACTTGTTCTCGAATTGAGCCAACTTTTGCTAATTGTTGGTCGTATTCACGCTGTGCTTCGTTAACTTCACTTATGCGATCGCCGATGGTGGCGGATAATGTCACCTGCATTATTCCCTCGCCTTGCACGGCATTTGCTGGGTTGGCACTTCCCGACTGGGAAATTTTGGGATCAGATTCCGGCACTACCTGCCATGATATCTCTTTACATTGGCCAGTAAAGCTGTCCTCGTGTAGTCCTTGTCGAAACTTGGGTCCAAAGTCGAGATTTTGCTGTACTAAACGCCCACTCATTTGTATGGCTTCTAGCTGCTCTTCAATCGTTTTGCGATTTTCTGTATTTGTTGTGTCCAGTTGACGAGCTACATAAGCTGCTATGGCTTCTTCTTGGTTGTTTCCTACGGCGATCGTTCCTTTAATCGCTTGTGGGTTAGTTACAGAAGCACCCGGCGCAAAACTTAGGGAAGCATGACAGAGAAGACGATCAGGGAAACTTTGGTTATTGCCTATTTCTACTGTCCAGCCAGCTTTACTTTGCAAAGTGTCTAAAAGGCTTAAAGGATCTCTGTCTGGGTACTGTTCTTTGATAAATTTGTCAAGATAATCATTTTTGCCGTCGCTATACCAGCCAATGACATCATATCGTAGGTCTTTGGGCGGGGTTGTGTTGGTGGTGAAGTCCCCATCATGAAAACCGAACACACTGCGACAGTTAGGATAAAAACCAGCAAAGGCAACTTTTTCGTTGTCTAAGTTGTCAACTGTAGCGAAGGGTCCAATAGCGGACAATTCCTGAATATATTGGGCATTTGCTGTACCTGATCGCCATGCTCCCAATTCCAATTTACGCCCCAGAAAACGATAGGGTTGATACTCATTGGTAGCTGGATAATAGAGGATATTAATTGTATCTTCTGGTGTAGCACCTTCAGGATACAGATAATCACTTTCTACAACCCATTTTTTTTCTGCTATATTGCTCCCACGTCGTATAATTAGCCAGCGATTAGGTACAAGGGGAAATGTGATGCCTTGTTCTCCATCTCTTGCTATACCGTTAGTCAGCGCATCCGGCAAAGACCAGTGTAGGTGAATGCCTGCTTTTAAGGACAATTGGGGTTGTGTAAAGGGAACCGTTAATACAGTTTCGCTAATATAAGCACTACCGCGATTTACTAATTGGCTATTTTTATAGTAGGGGAGCTTACTATAATCAGTCATTTCCTCCAGTACATTTGTCTTGGTGGGGAGGTAGAGGGCATCAAGGTAAACTGGGACTAGAAGTGTGGTCATAACTATAGTATGTAGGGATGAATGAAGCAGAAACCTAAATCGTCAGTTTTGGGAATTTTCGCTGTTCCACTGGGGAGAGGTTGGCAAATGCGCCCAACTCACTTGCAGAAGCTTTAAGATTCGTTTTTTTCTTTACCTTTTGAATGGTACGGATCATTGATTTATTTTTCAACACTTTTGGTCTTCTTTTTTGTAAATTTTTGTAAATTTTTTTGTTATTTCTTGTTATTTCTTGTTATTTTTTGTTATGAATTCGGGTTCTTCGTTACTTGGTATGGTTCGATAGGGGGTATAAATCGACTAAATCCTTATCTGGCAAGAGATTTAATTGATTAGTTCGCTCTAGATCGAAAACAATTGGCAAAAATCGCAGCAACGCCTGTCTCTATAAGGGTTTCATTCCTTACAATCCCGTCCACTGCATAAGACAAACTGAAGAACCAAACATTTCAAGTTTGTCAATGCTTTAAATTCCGCTGCTAGATAAGGACAGGCGCTCATGCAAAAGGGAGAATAATAATGATAATATCCACTAGAAACCCGATCATCGGCTATTTGGTAGCGGCATAAATCCAACCAATGCCCAAAATATTGCCGTCGGGTTAATAGGTCCAATTTTGTTTCGTCTGTAGGGTGTAGGTTCCGTCGCGCACATTGACTCGATGGGGGATCAGCTTCAGGTCTCGGAAGATATTAGCTTGGTGTTGTAGGGCCGTCAGAGAGCGATCGTCGATCGGGATAATGGCACGTTCAGAGGCCCGTTGTTCAAGATTAGTGATGATCGCTGGATCGATCTCATGGTGAGCTGCCAAGCGTCTCGTCGCCTCTAACTCCTGTTGTTTTGCCCAAGCACCTGCCTCGTTCACTTCTTCTAAAATCACCTTCAGTACATCGGGATAATCCCGCACCAATTCGGGAACTGCATAATAATAGGTCGGCACTTCTAGAGAGGCGTTTTCCCCAAAGATACCCCCTAGATCGGCCACCGATCTTCCCGGATAGGTGCGCGTCTCGGTGGGGGAATAGGGAACCCACACCACCCAAGCGTCGATCTCACCGCGACGGAAAAGCACCAGCGCTTCCGGTTGGGTTGCATACACCGGTTCGATATCGTTTAATTCTAGATTCACTCTCATCAGGGCGCGGATAAGGACGTAATGGGCGCTCGAACCTCGATCGAAGGCGATTCTTTTTCCTTTTAAATCCGCCAACGTCTCTATTGGCGAATCCTCTGGCACGAGAATCGCCTGACCTTTCGGGGCGGTATATTTTTCCTTGGCTACCCGGACGAAGACGTGTTCGGCCGCTTGGGAGAAAATACTCGCCGTACCGCCACCACCGCAGAAGTCGATCGTTCCGTTGCTCAAGGCCTCGATCAGAGAGGAAGCGGCCAGAAAACTCGTCCACGTTACCGTCACCCCAAAGGGTTTTAAGCGTCTTTCCAGAAAGGCCTGGGCGCGGAGAACTTCCAGATTGGTCATACCCTCGGGATAGCCGATCTTGAGGGTTCCTAACCGCCGCGCTTGTTTGGCGAGGGGAGTGATATCGGAGGGGGTCGAGCGCTTGAACCAGCGATCGATCGCGATACAGAAGAGAATTCCAGCGATAAATAATCCCACGGTTTCCAATAGCCGGGGAGTGGTATTTCGGGGGAATTTAAAGCTATCGACGAGGTTGAGAATCAGGTTATCGGATCGAGAATTTTGACCGACGGCGATCTCGCGTAGCGAGCGCTTTGCGTTCGTGTCGGAAAATCCAGCCAGGAGAAAGCTCCCCACCAGACTGGTCACAAAAAGCACTGCGGGAAGAACTGCCCGCCAATTTCGCCACGGTTTCCAGAGACACTTGATCGAACGGTGGAGCATGGGATTTCTCGCAGAAAACAAGATTTATGATCGGGAAAGGGGACAAGAGGGAAGGGTTTCCCAACTTGATCGGGAGAGGTTCCATTAGTTTTATCTACATACTATAAAAATCCACGACTCCTCGATTGTGTAACAAAGTACATTTATAAATGTATTGAAAATGATATAGTCTTAAAATGAAATTGCGCCCGCATTTGAGAGATCGAGGTGGTATGGATGGATTGGTTGATCGAAATCGTCAAAATCGCGGTGGCCACCGGCATAGCCACCACCTTCGACGACAATATTTATCTAACCGGCTTCTTTAGCGAGGTAAATCGTACCTTTCGCCCGGTTCACGTTGTCGTCGGCGAGCTAGTCGGGTTTACGGCCTTAGTATCGGTGAGCTTGCTGGGTTTTCTACTCGGCTTAATCATCCCGCCGATTTATATAGGTCTTCTCGGAATCTTGCCAATCCTCATCGGTGTGAGAAATTTACTGACGTTAAATCGCGATAACGAGAGGGAAACCGCAGATCGCAAGGTTAATTTGCGAAGAAACGCCCGATTTCACGGATTCGCCTCCCGCAGACTATCCCTCGGTCAAGTCTTCGGCGATCGCCAAACCTATAAAGTTTCCGCGGTCACGATATCCAATGGCGGCAATAATCTCGGTATCTACATTCCCCTATTCGCCAATAGTACCGTGGCGCAGTTAGCCGTAATCATCCCGATCTGCTATCTAATCGTCTGTACTTGGTTATTTCTCTCCTATAATCTAACCCGCCAACCGGGGATCGCGGTTGTCCTCAGCCGTTATGCGAGTAAGCTTTTCCCTTTTGTGCTGATGTGGTTGGGCCTACGAATTATTCTCGATAACGGCTCCTATCGCCTGTTGATTCCCATCGGCTAAATTAGACCCCGTAAACGCCAATCTCCAGATCCCACGGGAGTCAAAATTCAGGAAGAGAGAATAAAAATTAGTTGGTTTAGAGCAACCTTATCGAGAAAATCCCGATGAATGTATCACTGTTGCCCATCCGATCGCTGTTTCGTCCCCTTCGACTTGGCTCAGGGCAAGCCTTCCATTCGCTATTGCGGCGGGGATTTGTATCCTTCTTGGTATTGGGATTGCTGGGTGCGCTCGCGCTCGCTTCCTGTACGTCCGGGGGGATCGCCTCGAAACCAGAGGTGAAATTAAATCTCGTTTCCTTTTCGGTCACGAAAGCCGCTCACGACCAGATTATCCCGAAATTCGTCGAGAAATGGCAAAAAGAGGGGAACCAAAAAGTCATTTTCGAGCGCAGTTACGGCGGCTCCCTGGCCCAGGCCGATGACGTGATTGCTGGGAAACAAGAGGCGGACGTGGTACATCTAGCCCTACCTCTAGACGTGACGCGCATCGCCGACGCGGGGTTAATCCATCGCAGTTGGGAAGATCGGGTTCCGAGAAGGGGAGTGGTGAGTCGATCAGTTGCGGCGATCGTGACACGGGCGGGAAATCCGAAAAATATTCAATCCTGGGCGGATCTGGCCAGAGAGGACGTTACAGTTCTATCCGCCGATCCGAAAACTTCCGGGATCGCTATTTGGCAGTTATTAGCCCTCTGGGGTTCGGTGACGCAAACGGGGGGCGAACCGCAACAGGCATGGGATTTTGTCCGCCGGATCTATCAAAAGATTCCCACCCTAGCTAGGGACGCACGGGAAGCCAGCAATGCCTTTTTCCAAGAGGGAAAGGGGGATGTTTTAGTCACCTACGAAAACGAGGTAATTCTAGCGGCAAGAAATCAACCAGATACCAGTTACTTAGTCCCCCCGGTCAATATCTCGATCGATAATCCCGTGGCGGTGGTGGATAGAAATGTCGATAAACACGGCACGCGAGAGGTGGCCGAGGCCTTTGTGAATTTCCTCTATTCCGAACCGGCACAACAGGAATTCGCCAAATTGGGCTATCGATCGGTCAATCCCTTTATCACGATCGCCACCGAAGCCAAATTACCTCCCGTGGAAACGCTGTTTAGCTCCCAAGATTTAGGGGGTTGGCCCTTGATCAGTAACGATTTTTTAGCGAAGGGAGCTATTTTCGACCAAATCAGAGGGAATTCTCCCAACTAAAAGCCCTCACCGATATTGTTATCAATCTCTCTTCAAGTCTATGAAACAATTCCGTCTTTTTTATCTAATTCCCCTCTTACTGATAGGCCAATGGATGACCGGTTGTGCTGACAGATCCGAAGGCGGGGAACAACAGGTCAGCTTGGACGGGGGGGCCGTGGGTTTCGCCCTAGCGCTCGCCGTTGCCGAAGAATACCAAAAAGTCGATCCCAACGCCCGCGTCGGGGTGGCCTTTAGCGGTACAGGTGGGGGATTTACCCGGCTCTGTAACGGTAGCATCGATATTGGGGTCGCTTCCCGTGTCATCCGGGAATCGGAATCGAAAGCCTGTAAGAGGGCGGGAATCGAGTACATCGAGCTACCCATGGCGCTGGACGGTCTGGCGTTGGTAGCGAACAAAAACAATAAGTTTCTCAAGTGCCTAACTCGAAAAGAGTTAAAGACACTCTGGGAGGCAGAAGCCGAAGGAAAAATCGTTACTTGGGATCAAGTTAATCCTAAATTTCCCAGAGAGAGAATTCTGTTATTTGCGCCTCCTGTGGACGCGGGAACGACCGATTATTTCACCCAATCGATCACCAAGAGAAGAGGGAATATTCGGAGCGATTATACGCCCAGCTTTAACCAAAATACTCTGATTCAGGGAGTCATCGGCAATGCCAACGGATTCGCCTTCGCGGGGATCGCTTTCGTAATGCAAAATCAAGACAAGGTAAACGTGGTCGGGCTAGAAAATCTCGAGGGCAAAGAGTGTGTTAAGCCCATTCCTTTGGAGAACGTCAAGCGCAATACCTATAGTCCCCTGACTCGCCCCCTCTTCATTTACGTGAGCAAGAAGGCACTGGATGGCAAACCTTCGGTTGAACGTTTCGTGCGTTTCTTTGTGGATAATTCGTGGAAATACGTGGACAGTGTAGGCTATGTGTCGTTACCCGATCTCGCCTACGTGAAAACTCGGGAACGATTCGAGAAACGACAAACGGGATCGACCTTTATAAATGCCAAGCCAGGTGAACCGATTATCAACTTTTTCTAAGGAGGAAATAGTAAACTCTTGACATCCTCGCCGCCCTAAAAGTGCGGCGATTCCTAAACCTCACGATTTAAGTTTCTGCTTCCACCACCGTCGCATACCACAGTTAAAAAACCATGTACTGTCTTACACAGAGTC
>NZ_SFBO01000044.1:0-9415 GCF_007095705.1 Microcystis sp. Msp_OC_L_20101000_S702 | reverse complement strand
CCTTAATCCCCCCTTAATAAAGTGGTTTTGATCCCCCCTTAATCCCCCCTTAATAAAGTGGTTTTGATCCCCCCTTAATCCCCCCTTAATAAGGGGGGCTGCGATCAAGTTGTCTATAAGGGCGTGAACCGTTAGCAAATTTTCAGGTAAACTATCTTTAGTTGTTGGCTAATCTAGAGATTTTTTTCACAGAGCGATCGCTGTTTGAATATCTACCAGAGAGTGATGGACTATACCTTGTAATCTAGCAGTTATTTTGTCCGATTGCTGTTCACTGGTAACATTTTTTCCATGAACTTGATTTAATTTCCTCAGACTAAAATAAAGACTCCAGCAAATCCTATCACTGGCTTTCCAGCTAAGGCTTGGTTTTCCCCCCTTATCAAGGGGGGCAGGGGGGATCCCCCCGCCTATCGGCACCCCCCTTATCAAGGGGGGCAGGGGGGATCGAACCTAAAATCCATTTTTAATTTAATTATAACCAGCTACTTAAGCTTATCTCCCTCCGATTGCCATTAAATTTTAACTAGAAGCAATTACCCCAGATTGTTGAAACCATTGGCTAATTCCGGCGGCTAAAACTTGCGCTAATTGTTTTTGTGCCTGAGTATCGGTAATCCATTCAAATTCTTGAGGGTTACTCATAAATCCTAACTCTAATAACAATGAAGGACTACTATAAGGCCGAGTTAAAGCTAAATTATTCCAAAATACTCCATAGGAAGGACGGTTAAGATTTTTGGTTAAATAATCGTGGAGAAAAACCGATAAATCCGCTGCCTGGGGATGATACCAAAATATGCCAATTCCTTTAGTATTTAAGGCATCTCCATCATCGGGTAAAGCATTATAGTGAACCGATAGTGCTAGGGTTGGTTGCAGATTATTAATCATCTCTACCCGTGCCGGTAGGGATAGTTCGATGTCCGTTTCTCTGGTTAAATAAACTGTTGCCCCCAATTTTTCTAACTCCCGTTTAATTAATTTAGACATAACTAAATTAATCTCTTTTTCCGTGTAACCCGTTGGACCGACAGCACCAGTTTCTTTACCTCCGTGTCCGGGATCTAATAAAATAACTTTGCCCTGTAAATTATCACTTTTTTCCGGGGGATGACGCAGGGTTAAGATTAAATTTGTCCCCTGATAACGAAGACTATAACCCCACTGTTGTTTTTGATTAAGATTAAAAGTGTATTCTATCGTGGTCGGGTTAATTTGTCGCCAATCTAAACGTCTGATTAAAGGATTATCCACCAGAAAAATTGTATCGGTTTGGGCAATGGTATTATAAAGGGTCAAAATAAATTTATCATCCTCTTGTGCCACGGCGATGGGTACAGGATGGGAGAGGGGGAAAATAATTTCCGTTGCTTGATTGATATTGCGAGAAGAGAGACCACGAATATTAGCATTATCTAGGACTTCATTAACCATTAAACGGGTTTCTCGCTCTAAAATCCAACCACCATAATCTAACCGTAACCAATCCCCTTCTTTCCCAGTGACTCTCGCTTTCGTGCCTTGGGGTAAAGGAGTTAAACGGGAATAATTACTACCCGGCCCCGTGCGTGCTACCCCTTGGACTGCTATAATTTCAATCACTGGTAAATTTTGATCGCTAATAATGTTAATTTCTCCTTGACCTTGTTGGCTAATCGAGCGATTATTTAATTGTGCTGTAAAAATAGGTTTTCCTAAGTTAGCCTCTTGCTTAAACTGCTGACAACCTCGATAGTAACCAGTTTTATCCTCGGAATTCGCTTGATTAAGATTAGTTAAAACTGCGGCATTACTAGGCAGTTTTGTGGTTTGAGTTTGGGGTAAAAGAGGTAAGATTTTATCTCCTAACTGCACAGAAACCTGAGCTTGGGGAGTGGCAATCGCACTAAAACAAATCCATTCCCCCACTAACCTCGTCCTATGGACAGCAGGACTGAGAGACTTATCAGCAAAAGCTAATCCTTGGGGAATAACTGCTTGAGTATCTAGACGAATTATTTGACGATTAATAGTTTGGTTTTGATAGCGAATAGTGAAATTATTTTCGCCAACTTCTAGGGGAAAACTAGGGGCAAAATATCCTTTAGCACTGCGTTGAATCGGTTGATTATTGAGCAAAACTTGACCTGATGGAGGAGCAGAACCAATAAAAAAGATTTTCGAGGCCGTGGTTTGATGATTATCGGGAGGATAAACAATCATTAATGAGGCAGATTTAGCGCTGATGCTGTGATAAAAACCGATTAATAGGACTAAACCTAAACCGATTAAGATATTTTGCCCAAAAGTTCTCACCTTTAACCAGAATAGCCCCATATTATCCCCCTCTTAGCTGACAAATATTATCCTAAGACAAATTCTGGAGGTTTGTTGTTCGTCTTCTCAGTTGTACTGTATTTAAACTGATCGGGAAAATTTAGTACAAATGCTCTGACTTCTTCACCCCTCTCCCTGTTTTTGACCCTCATCCCTTATGATCAATATAGATTAACTTTTGTAAAGGAATCGGAGTTATGGCTTTAACCGTTGGAACAATCGCACCGAACTTTACCACCACCGACGATACTGGAAAAACCGTTTCCCTGTCGGATTTTCAAGGTAAAGTCGTAGTTTTATACTTCTATCCCAAAGATGATACCCCCGGCTGCACCAAGCAAGCGCAAAGCTTCCGGGATAACTACGAACAATACCAAGACAAGGAAATAGTAGTCTTCGGGGTGAGCAGGGATGACCAGGGTTCCCATGCACAATTTAAAGAAAAATACAGTTTACCCTTCCAATTGCTCGTAGATACCGATGGTGCTATCACCAAAGCTTATGATGTCGATGGTGGTGGCTATTCTAAGCGCGTCACCTATATCATCGATGCGGAAGGCAAAATTAGCTATATGGACGACAAGGTGAATACCGCTAGTCACGCATCGGATATTCTCTGTGTGGTCGGTTAATTTTTCCTAAAATCTTTTCTGGGTGTGTTAGGGGGGCCTAATACACCCGATATCTATTTTTTAGTTCACTGATAATCAGTTTTTAATAACCGGATTGAGTATGACTAAATAGGGCCTGCTGATGATGAACTGAATATCAAAAATCGGACTAAAATAATACTATTATCAAATATCTTGGTGGGATTAATCGGCAATCATGGTTAAGTTTAGCAAGTACCTAAAGAGGTTTGGGATTGTTGCTGGAGTGGCTTTTTTGTTGTTGGTTACTCACCAAGCGGCTCCCCGAAAGGCAGTGGAAAATGAGCAGATGAAGGGGGTTTGGTTAACCAATATTGGCACGATATTGTTACATCACACTACGTCCTTAGATGAGGTGTTAAATCATCTTTCGCAATCGGGTTATGACCGGGTGTATTTTAGTGTTTATGGGTTTGGGGGAACACTTTATCCGACTTCCCAACGTCCGACGAATTGGTTGTTTGTGCCGCCGTTGAGTAATCCCTGGAGGGCAGCGGTTAAGGAGTCTTTACGGCAGGGTTTGAAACCATTTGCTTGGTTTGAGTATGGTTTGATGTTATCCCCTAATGATCCCATTGCCAAAAAGCATCCAGATTGGCTATTAAAAACGCCCGCAGGGAAGACGGTGGTGGAAACCAATGTCTGGTTAGATCCGGCGAATCCGCAGGTACAAGCCTATCTTTTGGGGAATATGGAAGATATTTTAAAAGAAAAAGATTTGGCGGGGATTCAGTTAGATGATCATTGGGCAGTTCCGCGTGTTTTTGGTAATAAAAGTCAGGCTTTAACGAATTTAACCCGCAAGTTGCACGATCATGTCAAGGCGATTAATCCCAAGTTGGTGGTGAGTCTTTCGCCTAATCCTCACTCTTTTGCGGTGAATAAATATAATCAAAATTGGTTGGCTTGGGTGCGTCAAGGGATTGTGGATGAGGTGGTCTTACAGATCTATCGGAAAACTCCCAATCAGGTGGCGGCGAGTCTTTCGGGATCGGGACTGGCGACAGCTTCCCGGTATGTGCCGGTGGGGGTGGGTTTATATGCGGGTTGGAATCCTGATTTTTCCTTAAAGGGTTTACAAGCTCAGGTGAGGACGGTGGAGCAGCAGGGTTATGGCTATTCGTTATTTTGTTGGGAGTTTGTGGTCATGCGTTATCTTTTTAATCATATTCCTCAGTTTTAAGTGAAAAGGCTAGTATAATTAAGGCTGTTCTAAGTAAGTGGTTCTAATTACATAGAAGATAGATTTTGCCTTCGATCTCCCCCTGCCTTCTAGGGTTGATTCATAGTAGGGTTGATTCATGAATCAACCCTACCCTGCCCCCCTTGATAAGGAGGGTGCCAATTCCCCCTTAATACTGGGGCTGATTCATTCTCCGAATCTAATTCTTTTTTTTGCTACTCTTAATGGCTTATGAGGTAAGCTAGGGAGTAGAGGAGTACAGGTTTTTGCTCTCATAGTAGATTGATTCATGAATCAATCTACCGTTAGAGGAGCCTCATACACCCAATGTTTATTTTCCAATTCACTGATACAATCGACCGCGCCAACTTTGGGGACGGGTAAAAGCAGAGATAAAAATGCGGATAACTGCCAGCGGATCCGCGAGGGGAGATAGCCAAAATAATCCTGAAGATAGATTGACTTTTTTCCCTCGATAGTAGCTGGGGAAAACGGCAAACAACAGGGCGAAGCGAATCAATAACAGCAGCAGGTTTAAAGTCAAAACAATTTTTAAACTCAGGAAATTGTAGCCAAAAATCAAAGCTGTGAGCAGTAAAGGGGTGATAATTATCGGTAATCCCTGAGTAAGAGCTAATAAAGCTAAATCGCCCCATAATTGCCCCTGATAGGAGGCATCTTTGAGGTCAAGAGATCTGCCCCATTCGCGCCAAGTTTCCTTAAGTCCTTCGTACATCCGCACGCGAATCAACTTCGCCCCATCGAGAAATCCCACCCGATAGCCTTTCGTTGCCGCTAGACGGGCCAGGGTGACATCATCGCAAAAAGAACCTTTTGCCCCGCTATAACCGTCTAAAGCCGCTAAAACTGACCGCCGGCAGAGAAAACATTGACCATTGGCCATGACTCGTTGGGGATCTTGCCCGCGCACTCCGGCCGCATCAAAGCGATAGAGCAAAGTCATCAATAAAGCCGGCTGTAACCACCATTCTCCCGGATAGGAGAGGATAAATTGCGGCGACAGGGAAACTAAATCGTAACCTTCTGCGATCGCAGCTTTAACTAAACTAGCCACTAAATTTGCTTGGGGTTGGGTATCGGCATCAATGCCCAAAATCCAGTCACTTTCAGGAGAACTAAACAAAAAACCATTGTGTAACGCCCAGGGACGACCTACCCAATCGGGAGGCAAAGGATCATCGGTTTTCAAGCGAAAGCGGGGGTCTTTTGCCGCCATCTCCTTGACTTTTTCCCGCGTACCATCTTGGGAATTGCTATCGACAATCAGAATTTCTCGCACTTCGTAACTCTGTTGACTCAATCCCTGTAAACAACCGTCAATCCTGGCCACTTCGTTTAACGTCGGCACAATCACGCTTACTGTCCCTAACATCTCCGGGGTGGGGGGTTGGGGAGTCAGGGGAGGACGACGACGCGCCCCTTTTAGCAGACGGGAAAGAAGGATAAAAAAGGCAACAGCCTGAGACAGCAGTAGCCCCAGGCAGAATGCACCGAGAATTATCTCAGTTAACAACTTATTTGGCTCCTCTCACCGAAACAACGGGGATTTTTAGGGTTGTTACTTCGCTTGTCGGCACTGTTTGCCCGGAAGCAACAGCCTTGGCGCGATTGTAGAGGAGTGTTAAAGGCAGAATACCGGTGAGTAATCCTAAGAAAATCGGCGGATAAATACCGGCACCCATACTCATGACCGTAGCAAAGCCAAAATTACCCAAATACATCACAAAAGGCAGGGTTAAATCTTGACTTGGCAGTTTCACCGGTTGCACTTGCCAAATTAAAGTGGCTACCGTCATAAAAACACAACCCGTACCGAACCAACCGGCAAAATTTTCGTAGGGCATCCCAAAAAAAGCCCCCGGTTGTTCCCAAATCCAGAAGGGGATGGTAGTTTGACTCATGGCCGGATCTAGGACAAAATCCCAGGAAGTTAATAATACCGCCCCGATAGCGATCGATCCTAGATTTTGTAGCCACTGGGGTATAGCAAGAGTGGATAAACCAACACGAGCGATAATATAGGCACTAAAACCGAGATAAAACCAAGATAGGGGGATAGTAAAGGGGACTAAACCCGCAATTTTGTAACCTAAGCCTGAAAGATAACGATAATGACCGAAAGGAAAGCCGGTACTGGTTCCTAATAGTTCGCTACAAAGGGATAAACTGATAGCAGGAACCATGAATCCTAACCAGTGCCACACTCCTAGAGTCCGATAGGCATAAACAGCCACGGCTGCCATTCCTAACACCATATACACCACACCCCCCCCAGCCATTGACCAAGCAAAGAAGGTTTTGCCAAAATCTGGTAAATTGACCACAAATTCGGGATGGGGCAGAACTAGCAACAATCCGGCTAGTCCAAAAGCCATCGATACAATATGACCGATGAGCAGAGCTTTTTCGATCGCAATTAGTCGTCTCATTAAATCTCTAGCGCTGCGAAAGGATAATCATTTTCAAGTTTACAAATCTTTATTAAAGGATTATTACGCAGATCGGTCACTTGCGGCAAAAAAGTTTTACGCGGGTTAGGGATTTGCCTGTATTAGTTGTTTAGGAGTCAGTAGGCAGCAGTCAGGAGGGAGGAAAATCAATTAAATGGTTTATTTAGAGATTTTATGTTACTTTATACTTAGTTTTTTCATTTTTTTCAACCCCCAAAAATTAATTATGCTAGGGGCAATGGCTAAAAATGCCTGACAATATATATTCACAATCATGTTTTTAGCCTAAAAAAAGGGCATTCTAGAGTTAAGTCCTCTTGATCACTGAGGAATTGCAGCGGTTCTTTAAGAAACTCTCTCCATCAGACTCACTATAATTAAAACGTTAGACTAGCTATGTCGGCAGAATCTAGACATCGGCGCCTGCTTGCCAATCGATACCAACTGGTCGAGTTGATCGGTAGCGGTGCCATGGGACAAGTATATCGAGCGGAAGATAAACTCTTAGGTGGTGTAACCGTCGCCGTGAAATTTCTCTCGCAAACTCTCCTCAACAAAAGAATGCGTGAGCGTTTCGAGCGAGAGGCAACTATTTCGGCACTTTTAGGCGAAAAAAGTATTCATATTGTTAAAGTTCGTGATTATGGTATAGATGAAAAGGAAGTCCCCTTCTACGTCATGGAATTTTTGCAGGGGGAAAGCATAGGAGAAATCATCAAATATCACCCGCTGCCTCTCTCGCGCTTCTTTCATCTCACCCGTCAGATTTGTTTCGGCATCGAATGCGCTCATAAGGGTATTATCTTCCAAGGCGAGATCTGTCCGATTATTCACCGGGACATCAAACCTAGCAATATTATCGTGGTTCAGGACTCAGGATTAGGAGAATTGGTGAAAATTCTCGATTTTGGCATCGCTCAACTCATCCAGTCGGGAGAATCCCAAACCCAATCGTTTATGGGAACCTTAGCCTATTGTTCCCCAGAACAGATGGAAGGTAAAGAACTCGATCATCGTTCCGATATCTACAGTTTCGGGATCGTGATGTACGAGATGCTCACGGGAAAAACGCCCTTTTTTCCCGATAATTCCTCCTTTGGCAGTTGGTATGAGGTTCACCACCACGCTAAACCCCGTCCCTTTAATCCTAGCTTGCAATTACCGCCAGAATTAGAACAGTTAATCCTGCGCTGTTTAGCCAAAGCACCCAGCGATCGACCGCAAAGTATTACAGATATACTACAACTTCTCGAACGACTCGAACCCCTAGTCAAAAATAATCAACCGAATAAATTGCATCGTATCGATGAAATAGTCAAAAAAATCGACGATTACACCACCAAAACTAAAACCCTTGAAGATTTAGATCGAACCGATCTTGCTCTCGCGAATACCAAGGATATCTGTCTCAAATCCATTTGGCCCGAGGATAAACCGCGCCAAAAAATCGTCTTCCCACGCTGTATCAAGGCTGCCGACGGCGTTTTTGCCAGTTTATGGGTAATGTTGGATCGAGAAGATATCCCCGTCCGGGTTGCTAGTGTCCGTTATAATCAATTCCTCTTCTTACCCACACCCCACCCGATGATTCTCTGGATTACTGTCCTCTATCATCGTCAACAGGGACCCCGCTGGTTGCCCTGTTATTTGGACTTAAAAACCCCCCAGGGTCAAAAAATGACCAAAACCCTTGCCGAAACCGGTCAATACTGGATTTTATTTTTCTCCCTCGAAGGTGGCCCAATCTGTGAAAATGTGATCACCGCTAATATTCCCGCCAATCAATGCCAAATTTTGCAGCAATGGGTGAGAGATAGTCAATTAGCTCCAGTGGGCAGCCCGCAAATTAGCAAGCAGACGTTAAAACAGAAACTGGAGGAACTTAAACCCAAAATTCTGGCCAAATTAGAGTCGGAATTAGCCCAAGGCATACCAATTTAATCGCCATTATCTCGATGGGAAGTTCGTAGTGGAGCCTAGATAGTTCCTGAGTCTGACGAAAAATTTTTCTGAACTTCGGTTAGAATCGAGGAACTGTATGTGATTGCAGTATTTACTACGATGAACCTATGACTAAACTGCTGCAACAGGCGATCGCTCAAATCCAACAACTTCCGCCCGAACAACAGGATGCAATCGCATCACGGTTTCTGGATGAGTTGAAAGACGAGCAAAAATGGGAAGCTAGTTTTGCTGCCACAACAGATGAGCAATGGGAGCAGATGACTGCGATGGTGCGTCAGGAAATAGCAATGGGTGAAACTACTCTAGCCAGTGAAGTATTGTAAAGTTTCAATATAAATATAGTCAGATATAGTCAGGCATAGTAATATATAGACATGAGACTATCAGACTATGCAAAAAAAGCAGGAATAAGTTATCGAACGGCTTGGAGGTGGTGGAAACAAGGGAATTTAACAGGCTATCAATTGCCTTCTGGTACAATTATCACAACGGATGACAACCCTTCAAAACCCGACGCTGAGTTAAAAGACAACGGATAATATGTTAGTAGCAGAAAGACACATTATCAAGAAAGGACATCGATTTTGGGCTGAGATAGATAATTTATCTTGGCATTCTAAAAATCTCTACAACTCAGCCAATTATTTAATCCGACAAAACTTCATTTATGGCCATGGCTATTTGACCTATAATCAGATGGCCTCTCTGATGAAAAAGACAGAACAGTATCAAGCTTTACCCGCTAAAGTTTCCCAACAAGTTTTAAGAGGATTAGACAAAAACTGGCAATCATTTTTTGCCGCTTCATCGGAGTTTAAAAGTCACCC
>NZ_SFBO01000043.1:0-9421 GCF_007095705.1 Microcystis sp. Msp_OC_L_20101000_S702 | reverse complement strand
CTCGATTCTCAAGGTCGTGTAATCGGTACTTGGGCCGATGTGTTAAACCGCGCTGGTATCGGTATGGAAGTAATGCACGAGCGCAACGCTCACAACTTCCCCTTAGACTTAGCTAGTGGCGAACAGGCTCCTGTAGCTCTGACCGCTCCTGCTATCAATGGTTAATTCCTAGTCTGAACGAAAAGGCACTCCCGCGAGGGGGTGCTTTTTTGTTTCTTTCAGAGAAGAAACCAGAATCTAGGGATAATGGGGGACAAGGATCCTTTATTTATACTCTCTAGTTTACTTTTTCTCTTTTCTGTCAGTCTGGGGTTAGGCTTCGCTGGTGCGGCGAATACCTTCGTCGAGAATGAAGAACTGAGGGTTAAGAGAAGCCAACGGCTCCCGCAGCTTTTCGATTTCGGCAGCGGGAGCGTGAACTTCTAGGCGAATAATCTTGGCGATTTTGAGAAGTTCGTCTAGCAGTTCCCCGACGTTTTGCAGGTGGGCAAGAACTGCGGAAGCATCGACGTAACCCTCGCGGCAATGAAGAATATTGCCGCTAAAGGAAAAAGCATAATGGATACAGCCCTCTTCGGTGCGGGTTCTCTCAATGAACTTGGGGCTTAGTTCCTTGAACGCAGCAATTTTTCCTTCTGGTACTTCAAAGTAGGGTACGAGGGTACAGCAAGTATCGATTTTGAACATTAGATTCTCCTTTTAGGTGGTGCGGAGGGATACCTCGTGTTTGTGGTCTCTTCTGTCAGTCTTGAAAATTTTAACGAATTTACGTCGTTTCAGGCTAGGAGAAATCAAGATTTCAACCCACTTTGACAAAAGAGAGATCATTCTCTCAATCCCTTTGTAGTACACATATAGTACATTTGCCCAAAAAAATCGAACAAGGGTAAAAAGGGAAAAAAGAGGAAAAGGGTTACACAGTCCTCCCAGCACCGCACACCACCCGAAAACCGTAGTGGATGTTGTTGCCGCGGCGGAGGAAGTTGAAGCGGAAAGCAGAACGGCAGTAATACGGATCTCTGTACCAAGAACCGCCCCGCAGCACTTTTGTAGTATATTTGTTCTTTCTAATCCAAGCACTCCCATCAGTGGCTGCGCCTTGATAATTAGGGTGATAATCGTCCTCGCACCATTCCCAAACGTTTCCGTGCATATCGTACAGACCAAAGGCATTAGCTACCTTAAAATAGCCTACTGGTGTCGTCTGTTTTCGATAAATGCCTTTTGGTCCCCTTCCATAATTCCCTGGATAAACTTTTTTGTCTCTTTCCCAATCAGTTCCGCTGTAATTAGCCAAATCTGTGGTAATCGTCTCCCCAAAATGAAAAGCGGTTGTTGTCCCCGCTCTACAGGCATATTCCCATTCTGCCTCACTCGGTAGCCGATACTCCCGTTTTGTTTCCCTTGATAATCGTTTACAGAATTCTGTTGCTTGCTCCCATTTTACTTGTTCTACGGGTCTTGTCCATCTATCCTGCTCTTGATATGGCTCTTTGAAGTGGGAAGGCTCTAGTTCTAGATCGATGTCTATTTTAGCAGTTGCGGCGATCGCTCGCCACTGTGCTTGGGTGATGGGATAGCGTCCCATGAAAAAAGCTGAAATATTAACGGTGTGTTGAGGACTTTCTCTTTGGAAATAGTCTCGATCGTATTCTTTACAGAGTCTTTCTATTTCTTGATCTGGGGTTCCCATCTGAAAGGAACCGCTAGGGATAAGCATCATGTCGAGATTAATCCCTTCCCCTAAATTCTCGGTGTAATATTGTGCTTCTCGTTGCTGTCGGTGAATGATTAATTTAGTCATGTTTAATGGAGTGGTTAAGTAGCTGGTTATAATTAAATTGAAGATGGATTTTGGGTTCGATCCCCCCCACCCCCCTTGATAAGGGGGGCATCGATCCCCCCTGCCTTCCTTGATAAGGGGGGCATCGATCCCCCCTACCCCCCTTGATAAGGGGGGCATCGATCCCCCCTACCCCCCTTGATAAGGGGGGCATCGATCCCCCCTACCCCCCTTGATAAGGGGGGCATCTGAAAGTTTTTAACACCTGCCTACTTAGGCGCATTAAAACAATTCGGTGGAGTCAAGAAAAAAATAGGCAACTTCAAGCAGGATAAGGACTAAAGTTTCCTCGGAACTCTTTCTTAAGACTATCATCCCTTCTAGAAAAGCAACTAAAAAATATCTCGGAGATAAAAATAATCATGACTAAGTTAACTCCTGAAGAAAAAGATATCCTCGAATCCTATAACAATGATGAGTGGGTTTCTGTGGCAACGCCGGCTAGAATGGCTGAGTTGAAGTCCTATGCTAAGGAGACGCTGACTCAAGATAAAAAAATTACTTTACTTCTGTCTTCCCTAGATTTGGAAGCGCTTCAAGCTAAGGCAATAGAGGAAGGTATTCCCTATCAAACACTTATCTCTAGCATCCTACACAAATATGTTACCGGTCGCCTCGTGGAAAGTTCGAGTTAGTTTTTGTTGTTGGTAAAATGAATCTTCCCAACTTAATAAGGGGAGTGTTGCTGAAGATAGATGTTTTTTACTTCCCGGTGATGGGAATCCTGAGAATCTATCAGTGCAACAATGAATCCTGTATCAGCAAGAGAATTCATTCTTTCCATGTCCATCCCGATGGAGGTTTAATGGCTGTTTCTAAAATTTCTTCCGCTCGCTCCGAAAGATTAGGAATTACACCAGAACACATTCCTATAATTGGATCATCTTCTAAATAAGTATTTGTTGAAGCTGGAGATTCTGGGGCAGAATCTATATTTTTTGAAGTTTCTGGTAAATGACTTTCTAAACTTTCGATCAGCTTTTCTACAACGAGAAGTTTTTCAAAACTCAGCCGATCAATTTGGTTGATTAGTTTTTGCCGCAATTCGATCGATGTCATTGTCCTATCTCCTGTTTTTTTAAGATGAGAAAAGGCAACACCCCCCTTATCAAGGGGGGCAGGGGGGATCGACACCCCCCTTATCAAGGAAGGCAGGGGGGATCGAACCTTATCAAGGAAGGCAGGGGGGATCGACACCCCCCTTATCAAGGGGGGCAGGGGGGATCGAACCTAAAATCCATTTTTAATTTAATTATAACCAACTACTTAGGGCTTGCTGAATAAATGTGAAATGTAGGCAAAGTAAGGATTTTGGGGCTTTTCTCGCGAAACAGGTGCAAGATTTTGAGAGAATCGTCGTTCAAAACCTCGCGTCTTCATCGGCCCGCGTCCTGTAGGGGCGAAGCATTCGGGCAATAACCTATCGGTGAAACCGGAGATTTTCTATCCGAATGCTTCGCCCGTACTTTTTCAGCACAGAAAACGGGTTTCTCCGAGAAACCCGTTTTCTGCTCATGGACACCCCCCTTATCAAGGGGGGCAGGGGGGATCGACACCCCCCTTATCAAGGGGAGCAGGGGGGAGAACCCAAATAACCAGATTTAGTATAACCCCTAAACTAATACACTTGTGCTATAGCTTGCCCAAAAAAATTCCAGAAAAGGGAATGAGGGTAAAAAGGGAAAAAAAGGGAAAAACGGTTACAAAGTCCCCCCAGCACCGCACACCACCCGAAAACCGTTGTCGCCGTTGAAGAAGTCGCGGCGAGAGCCGAAGTCGCGGAAAGCGGAACGGCAGTTAATTGGAAAGAGGCACCAAGAACCGCCCCGCAATGGAGAACGATTATCATCCCCATTTTTTGTCCAAGCACTGCCATCCGTCGGCGCATCCTTATAGTCATCGTGCCAGGTATCGGCGCACCATTCCCAAACGTTTCCGTGCATATCGTACAACCCGAAGGCGTTAGCTACCTTAAAATAGCCCACTGGGGTTGTTTCACCTCGATATTCTCCTTTTGGTTCATGGGCATAGGTTTCAGTAGCTCGATAGTTAGCTAAATCTGCCGTTATCGTTTCCCCAAAGTGAAAGGTGGTTGTTGTCCCCGCTCTACAGGCATATTCCCATTCTGCCTCACTCGGTAGCCGATACTCCCGTTTTGTTTCCCTTGATAGTCGTTTACAGAATTCTGTTGCTTCATACCAGTGGACTCTTTCTACGGGTAGCTCATTCCCTTTAAAGTGAGAAGGGTTTGTCTCTAGGTCGATGTCTATTTTAGCGGTTGCGGCGATAGCTTGCCACTGAGCTTGGGTGATGGGATAACGCCCCATGTAGAAAGAGGAAACGGTTACTGGGTGTGGGGGTTTTTCTCGTCTAAATCCATCCCAACCAAATTTTTTCACCAGTCTTGCGATTTCCTCGTCTTCGGTTCCCATCATAAATGTGCCGCCGGGGATTTCCATCAATTCCAATTCGACTCCCTCGGCTAGTTTTTCGACAATGCCTTCTGCTTGCCTTTTTTCCTTTTTAATTACCCATTTTTCTGGTTCAAAACGACTTTGAGACTGACGTTCTATGGTTGCCAGGGTAAATTCAAAGGTACGGGTTTCTAGGATTTCGATGGTGGCAACGTCAAAGATAGAGGTTTTTAAGGGAGGTGGCGAGGATTGAGGGATTGGAAGGGGATTGGAGATATTAACGGCGATTTTTTCGGCAAATTCTGCGTATTCTCCCCCCAGATTGCGTAAGACTTCGATGCTGACTTGAGCAAAGGGAAGAATTTTTTCTCTTTGTTCTGGGGGATAGGTGGGTAATAGGGTTAATAAAGCGACAAAACTGCGGATAGGACTTTTAATTTCCCCAGCAATATATTGGGAAATAGCATCGAGTACCTTGATAGTTTGTCGCCTACCGATAGCATCATTTAAGACTTGACGTACCCCGGGTAAAAAGTCATAGACTCGATACTGTCCTTCTTCATTTTCTACAATCGGTTTTAATAAACCTCCCATGTAGAATTCTGCCACATGAACGGGACGCACTTCGTTTAAAAGAGTTTTACGAATAAGATTGACCACCTGCATACTTACCGGGGCAGCTGCCATCATTTTTGCTAGTTTTTTGGCCGGTTCTGACGCGGTGGCAAAAAATCGCTCGACCATTGCCTCGGCCTTATTTTTAATGGTGTTTTTATCCTCGCTGTCTTGCTTATTTTCCTCTCTGGACATAGGGGGAATTTCAATAATTTGTTGTTTAATAAATTCTAAATCAAATAAAAAGGCAGAAATCTGAGCATTACCTGAACCAGCGACAACTTTTGCCCATTGTTTGAGGACTTCTATTTCTAACGTGATTACGGGAATAAGAAGGGTATTTTGCCAGTTAATCGGTAGCCATTGGGGATAATTTTTTAAGATTAATTTCGGATTGGGAACACCAGCAGTTAAAGCAGTGGTAAAGAGTTTACGTCCCCGTCCTAGTTGGGTACTATTCCATAATCTTTCGGGGAAAAGTTGCAGAATAGCGGTGGGTTGTTTTTCTGACCAATCTTTTAACCAAGGATGAATTAAGGCTTTTTGCCAGAGAGGAGAGACACAATCACTTACTAGCAAAACTAATCCCCGTCCCCTGGGATGAATAAGTTCTTTATGGGGGTGATAACGTTGTCCCGGTTTACCTTTTTTTCTGCGTCTTACTAACTGTAATTCTTGATTATTTGAGGTTGATAGTTGCCAAACTCTGACGGTTTTAAATGCTCCTTGATTTTCTAAGAGATTTTGTAACTCATTAATTAATTCTCGCCAAATAAAAGAGGATCTAGATTCTTCTACTACTAATTCGAGGGTTAACCAGCGTTCCGGTTGGGGTTTAGTCACGGGTAGCCAAATATCCCTTTCTGCAATAAAAGAAGCGGTTGCTTCTTCATCTAAAATCGTTTTAGTCCCTGAGGGAACTTTTCCCATGAAAGGACGCAAAGCGCGACTAATCAAGAGTGCTGTCTGTAATGCAGGAGCAGCAGGAACTTGAAAAGGAAAGTCTTGGATTGGGGTGGGTTTTTCTATTTCTTTGGGGAGAGATTCTTCGGTAATAACATCGACATTTGGCTGGGATTTTGATAGAGTATCTTCTGGAATATCCTCTAAGTTTTCCTCTATTTTATTAGAAGTTGATGAATCTATTGGCTGTTTATTTTCTGGAAATATTGGCGTTGATTGCAAGTCTTCAACTCCCATTTGTAGGGCCAACCAGATACTATCAGCTACATCTTCATCACTGAGTTGTAACCGTTCGAGTAGTCCTGTTTGCTCTAGATAATCTAATAGTTTTTTAATTGATGAATTGGATGGGGATTCACTCATCTTCTACCCTCCCCAAATCTTTCAAAAGTTGATTAATAAGGTCATCTTCAGTTGATATAGCTCCTTTTTTGACCATAAAAATAGCATTAAGTAATTGATCCGTGGCTAGGGTTTGTGAATTGCGCTTTTGAATGAAGTTATCAATCAGTTTATCGATGTCTGGATTGTTAGCAATTGTTTCTTTTAAATGGGCCTCAATTATTTTAATTAAGTCGGGTTTTTCCGGTTCTTTCATAGTTAAACGGAGACAACGACGCAAAAAAGGTGGGGGAAAGTCTCGTTCTCCATTGCTAGTTAAAATCACAAAAGGAAAAGCGTTACAGATAACTAAACCATCTTTTATAGTTGTTTTTATATCTTTCTGGGTAACGTCGGTTGTATCGGTATAAGCAGTTCGTACTTCAACGCTTGGGACTTCTTCTTTTAGCCTAACTAATTCGGGAATTTCAAAGCGTCCTTCTTCAAATAAGGTGAGTAAATCATTGGGTAAATCGATATCACTCTTATCAATTTCATCAATTAACAGTACTCTTGGCTTTTCTGACTCTAATAGTGCGGTTCCCAAGGGTCCAAGGGTAATATATTTTTCAATCTGTTTTAATTGGTCTGTTCGTTCTTTTGGGGTTAATTCTTTTTGCTCTCGTTCCAGTAATTTAACTTCCTGTAATCGACCGATCGCATCATAGTTATAAAGTCCATCTTTTAGGGTAGTATGGGTGGTAATCGGCCAGTATAATACTTCTCCTAATTTTAATTCCTGGGCGACTTTATAGGCAAGAGATGACTTTCCGGTTCCGGGTTTGCCTGTTACTAATAAAGGTCGCCGTAAATACAAGGCTGCATTGACCATTTTTCTCTCTTCTTCGCGCACTAGAAAGGTTTCTCCCCGATGCTTACGACGACTTTCTCCCGGTTGCTTTTCTTTGCCAAAAGGTCGCCAGCTGGGGGTTTCTAGTGATGACCAATCGTAGTCTGTGGGTTTTTGATTTCCTTTAAAAATTTCCCAGTTTTTCATAATTCAATTTATGGCATCAAAAGTGGATAGTTGGGGGGAACAAGCTGGTAGTCATCCCAAAGTAATGATAGATGATTCCCAATATGATTAGGTTTTCCCCAATCTGTGAGCCTTTTTTCTTTGAGATGTGCTGATAGGTTTTCTAGGTTACATTGATGACAGATATTCTCCAAGGTTTCCTGACATTCAAAATTTTCAGCTTCGCGTACCCAAACAGCGAGGGGAATTCCCGCATAGTAAAAGGCTTCCATGACATTTTCTCGATGGGATTCTCGAAGAATTTCTAATCTTGCTCCTATAATATTCTCTGGTATAATTTTCTTATATAATTCAAAGGGTTCACTATCACAAAAACCACAAATTTCTGTAATTGTGGCCACAATTTTGCCTTTTTTTTCTTTTAATTTTTTACACTTATTTTGCCAAAGCAAGCTTTCCTGATCCAGTGTAGTCTTTAGCCTTTCTGAAAATCTAACTATTACTTCATATTTTTTCCCTATAGGCGGAGGAGCAAAGGAAGGGTTTTTATCGATTGTTAGTAAATCAATTGGCTCAATTTCTTTTTCAATTAATTTATAGGGAAAAAATATCTGAATCTTATTAATAGAACATTGACAAAGATTTAATGCCTCTTGATAAACATCTTTCAAATACTGAATAAAAAACTGCTGCTCTAAATTCTTAATTATAATTCCTTCATTCGACTGTAAAGATTTACAATAATTTCGTTTTTGTGGAGATTCTTGAGTAGGATCATAGTGTTTTACATCTTCAATAATCCAACTCCTGAGTCTCAAACCGTTATTTTCTTTAGTGACACTAACTAGCAAACAAGGTTCTTTTTCTTGTTCCGTCCTCCCAGTTAAATTTGTTCTCTTTTGTTCACGTTTAAATTCTAATAGACGAACTAAACTTTCCCAATCGTTTTTTAGATATTTTTGTAGCCATTGTTTAAGTTCATTTCTGTAGCTTTTTCCCTGTTTAATTTCCAGAATAAGATAACCAATTAATATCTGTAACCAGGTAACTTTTAGTTGCAATTCAGTCGATATTTGTAAAACTTGTTGATCTAATATGTCAATAAGCTCAGTTAAATTAGATAATAATATTTCTGTGGGTAAACTACAACTAACTAACTGAAATCCTACGTCGGACAAAAGGCTTTGATAAGCCAATTTAAGCTGTTTTTCCAATTCAGTATAATTGTTTTTTAGCAAGATTATAATTTCAGGAATATATCCATTGATTTTGATTGTAGGAGTATCTAATAACTCTGGAAAAGCTCTGAACAACATATATACTGGAATAAAAAATGCAATTTTTGCTTCAGGATTATCATGCTCAATTGCAGCTATTCCCACCACTCCTTCTAATTCTTTATCCCAGATAGCAGTCCCACTAAATCCAGCTTGTAAACGTTCACCCGTTACTGTTTTTCCCTCTATTTGTATTTGATTATAGGCAATCCCTTTTTTGATTTCTCCATCAGCCCAAATTCCTAGATCATTTGGAAAACCAAAGGCTTGAAATTGATGCCCATCTATTCTAATATTTTGATGACTAATCAATCTTGATGGTTGAGCTTTTGGCGGTTTTAAATCCTTATTCTTGAGTTTTAAGACAGCAATATCCTGCGGATCGTTGCTGTTAAATTTAACCGGATGCCAAACCTCTACGGTTGTTTCTAAAGATGTACCCGATGCAATTCGAGGAAAATCACACTCGATAATTTCAGTGGGTTTCTTAGTAGATGTTACATTTTCTCCTATTGATTGATTAACAACATGAGCGCAGGTAATAATATACTCTTCTGAAACGAGAAACCCCGCTCCAACAATTATTATTTCATCATTTTTATTTTCCCTTAGTTTATAGATTCTTACAATCGAAAGTTCTATATCTTCAATCATTATTCCTCTGAAACTATTTTTTGATTATTTTTTTCCTTGTTATCCCATTTTAGGGTAATTTCATAGTTAACATCGGCGCTGCCAGATGCAATAATAGCCCCTAGTCCAACAGTCATTTTTATCCCGAATTTTACCTCTACCTGATCGGCTGGTTCATTCAAACTTTTGATCTTATTAATTATGGCTCTTCGGGAATTGTTATGCAAATAATTAACTTAAAATAAAATTCGATGAGAGCAACTACGCTCAAAAGTAGCTGAAATTCATACAGGAAAGGACTTAAGGCACAAATAGGTTA
>NZ_SFBO01000042.1:0-7261 GCF_007095705.1 Microcystis sp. Msp_OC_L_20101000_S702 | reverse complement strand
AGCGTTAGATTTATTGGGAGTTTCCCTGATTTGTACCCAGTAACGGGGCGGCGGAAATTCTCTTAATCCCTTCTACAGCACAGGTTATGGCCTTTTGTCAACGGGGAAGTCCAGGTATATTGCCAAAGCTATCTGCCGCTCTTCACTTTCGCTATTAGCCATCATCCATTCCCAATGCCTACTTCTGTATTATAAGTTGGGTACTATTTTTGTAGATAGTGCAGAAATCTACAGGAGATCAAGTAATGAGTGAATCAGAAAGCAACAAGGTGCGCTACAGCTTGTAACGCACCAAAATTTTTATTAATCTCTAACCGAGATTACAGAGGTCGATAGACACGGTAATCAATATTGGGGAAAATATTATCGATTTCCTCGACTTTTTCCAGCCAACCAGAGTCAATCTTCTCGGATTTCACATCTTCATAGATTTTATTTAATCGCAGCAGATGGGAACGAGTGCGCCGGACAGCATAGGGAACCATGGTACCGGTTCGCATAATAAAAGCCCAGTCAGAAGATTGCGCTAATAATAACTCCCGGGCCGCCTGATTTAAAGCCCGTTCCTGCAATTCATCCTCCGCTTCATGATGACTTAATTCAATCATCCGTTCCGTGCCTTTGTGCAGGTGAGGATAGATCCAAGCGTTGGTTTCATTTAGCCAGTATTCGTGAAAACCCTTATAACCCCAACTGGATTGGGAAGGACGACAGACCTGCTGATGGGGGTTAGACCGGAGATAATCAGCTAAATGGGTCATTTGGTAGATATTTTGGTCATACCAGGACTTACGGAACAGAAAATCAATAAACCAGGGTCCCTCATACCACCAGTGACCAAATAACTCGGCATCGTAGGGAGAAACAACCAGGGGAGGACGGCCCATAATTCCCGCTAAACTCTCCACTTGTCGCTCGCGATTATACATAAAATTGCCCGCGTGTTCGGCGGCTTTTTCTTTGGCCCAGTAGGGGTCATAAAGCCCTTTTTCCGATAAACCACCGTCCCGGCTAGTAATTTTGTGGTATTTAATGCCTATATTCTTGCGTTGACCGTTGGGCATGATATAGGGCTTAATATACTCGTATTCCGCTTCCCAGCCCAAATCTTTATAGAATTCCCGATAAACTATATCCCCCGGATAACCGACTTGGGAAGACCAAACCTGTTGGGAAGATTCGTGGTCACGACCGAAAGCGGCCACCCCGGTTTCTGTGAAAATGGGCGCGTAACTGCCGTAACGGGGGCGCGGACGACCGTAGAGAATACCGTGGCCATCGACGAGGAAGTAACGAATGCCCGCATCGGCTAACATTCTTTCTACCCCTTCATAGTAGGCACATTCCGGCAACCAAATGCCCTTGGGACGACGACCGAAATTTTCTTCGTAGTGTTGACAGGCCACCTCAATTTGCGCCCACACCGCTTGTGGGTACATTTTCATCAGGGGCATATAACCATGGGTCGCACCACAGGTGATAATTTCTAGGTTATTACTGTCGAGGAATTGTTTAAAGGCTTTGACCAGATCTCCATCGTATTTTTCCCAAGTTTGTCGGATACTTTGGAAGGATTCAGCGTAATATTCGGCTAAGTAGCGAATATGGCCATTATGTTGATTATGGTCGATTTCTTTAGCAATTAATTCTTCTAACTTACCTAAGTGTTCTCCATAACGCTCTTGCAGTAACGGATCCCGCAGCATCGACACCAAAGGCGGAGTCATGCTCATGGTCATTTTAAAATCGATACCATCCCGCTTGAGACCTTCAAAAACTTGCAGGAGAGGGATGTAGGTTTCTGTGATTGCTTCGTATAACCATTCTTCTTCGAGGACGTAATCGCTTTCGGGATGGCGGACGAAAGGGAGATGCGCGTGGAGAACTAGGGCAACATAGCCAAAAGCCATAGGATTTCTTCTTAGAATTAAGGAATAAAACTTTAAGATTAGGTTGAGTAGATTTTATACTATCTTAAGCTTCTACAATAAAGAATATGATAAAAGTCGATCGATCGTCGATCGATCCCGTTAATCCCTAGGTTTACTAATTTTCCGATGCTCCCATCTAACGAGCCACTGACTGCTTTAGGAAGAGAGACGACAACGCCTCTCTCGATTCAACTTTTGCTATTTGTTGATGACCGTCCCAGTTCTCAAGAAATTATCCGTCAAATTCAGTCCTATCTCCAGTCTTTACAGTCTGATTACCCAATTGACCTACAAATCATCGAAATTCGCCAGCAACCTCATTTAGTCGAACATTTTCGCCTTGTAGCTACCCCCGCCTTGGTCAAAATTGCCCCCGGCCCCCGCCATACCCTCGCGGGCAGCAATCTGGTGGAACAGTTTAAAAAATGGTTGGTACGTTGGCAAAAAGCGATTAAAGAGGAGATTAAAAATGATCACGCTGAGGATGGACAACTTCAAGAGGTGGAACATTCGGGCGAACTCATCCGCATTGCCGATGAGGTTTTTCGTCTCAAACAGGAAAAGGAAGAATTATTAGAACAATTAAAATTTAAAGACCAAATTTTGGCTATGTTGGCCCACGATTTACGCAGTCCTCTCACCGCTGCTTCCATCGCTGTGGAAACCCTCGAATTAGCCTATCATCAACCGGATACTGAGCGCAGTCTGCAATTACGAGAACAACTGCACCAACAGGCCCGCAAACAGTTCCGGATTATGAACCGTTTGATCACAGATATTCTGCAAGCTTCTAAGAGCATGGCGGCGCAATTCACTCTCCACCAGAGTAAATTTTATCTGCAAGGTCTTTGTCAGGAAATTTTGTCTCAATTTACCGATACTTTTCAGGAAAAGACTTTAATTCTCCAAAGCGATATCCCCCAAGATTTGCCCCCCGTCTATGCTGATGAGGAGTTAATCCGACAGGTGATTATTAATCTCTTGGAGAATGGGATCAAATATACTCCCGCTGGCGGCGCAATTACCCTTTCTGTCCTTCATCGTACTACTCAAAAAGTACAGGTGAGCATCAGTGATACTGGCCCCGGCATTCCCGAAGAGAAACAAGAGCATATTTTTGAGGGTCATGTGCGTCTCAAACGGGATGAGGGTAAAGAAGGTTATGGCATCGGTTTATCGGTCTGTCGCAAGATTATTCGCGCCCACTATGGTCAAATTTGGGTGGATAGTGTCCCCGACCACGGCAGTAGTTTTCACTTCACTCTGCCAGTTTATCGCTAAAATGCGCCGCTAACCAATTATCAATGTCCCCTAAAACTAAGTCAGGGATTTCCCAGGGGAACAGATGGGCCGTTTCTGGGTAACATTTCCACTGAGACAGTTTCAGGTTTTCGGCCGTTTCTTGGCTCGAGGCACTGGTAATATGGCGATCATTTGCTCCCGCCAGAACTAAGCAGGGAATTGTGATTTTGTCAAGAGATTTTAAACAATTGTAACCTTGTTTTAAAGCCCGATTTAAAGCGCGATTAGCAGCTGGAGAAGTGCCTAAGTAGGCGGTAACAGCATCTTGAGCGAGATATTGATAGGATATCGCTTGATGTTGTGAAAAAAGGTACTGAAACAGGGAACGACGGGCAAAAGTATCAATATTCCAACGCCATCCCGGTTTAATCTGATTGAGAATTGCCGCCATCCCCGTCAAAATCAGATCTGTGGTGGTGATAGGAGGATGACTACCCCAAGGCCGTGCGGCCGAGGCCACGAGAATTAAACCAGGAAAGCGATCAGGATGCCGCAATACTAATTCCAGTGCGATTATACCCCCCAAAGACCAACCGAGAATTAAACATTGCTGGATTTTTTGGCGATCGAGCAGCTCGATTAAATCCTCTAGATGTTCTTCTAGCTGAAAATCCAGGCGATAACGACTTTTACCGTAGCCGCGCAGATCCGGGGCCAGGGTTTGCCAGCGTTGGCAAAAATGATCGGTAAATACAGACATACTGGCTGCCGAACCGGGATGACCGTGCAGACAGAGGATCGGATAGCCATTACCTTTGATCTTAACGTTGAGAGCGATCGACATTGAGTAGTTATCAGTTATCAGTTATCAGTTATCAGATTTGAGTTTTAAGTGAGCAGTATGTAAGTACCTAAGCAAAATTAATTACACACATCTAACCCCGCTCTTGCCTCTTGCCTCTTGCCTATCTTCACTAGGAAATTAATTTTGCACGACTACTTATTAAGCGAGCAGTATTAAATAGGAGTTTCCTGCTGTCTTTTCACTGTTCACTGTTTACTGTTTACTGATCACTGATTATTGACTAGGATATATGAGCGATCGAGTCTCTGGTAAGTCATACTAGAGAATAGGAGAGAGTTGGTCTAGAGGTTGCGGGGTCATTTGATTAATGATTCCGAGGAAAGTCCGAACTCCCGAAAGACCACACTTGCTGGATAACGTCCAGTGCGCGCGAGCGTGAGGATAGTGCCACAGAAAAATACCGCCCCCTTTTTTCAGTGATTAGTAAACAGTAACGAAAGTAAATTCACTGATAACTAATAACTTTCCACTGATAACTGATACCTGATAACTGATTGGGGGTAAGGGTGCAAAGGTGCGGTAAGAGCGCACCAGCAGTATTGAGAGGTACTGGCTCGGTAAACCCCGGTGGGGAGCAAGGTGGAGGGACAAAGGTTGGTCTTTTTCCTGTCCCGTTTTTAGGAACCGCTTGAGGTAATTGGTAACAATTATCCCAGATAGATAACCTCTATTCCAACAAAGGTAAAAGCAATTTTACTGCTGTTGGGAAATACAGAATTCGGCTTATGTCTGACTCTCTCCTTTATCAGTTATCAGTTATCAGTTATCAGTTATCAGTTTACTGAAAAAGCTCCCCACACCCCACACCCCGCTCCCCATCTCCCCATCTCCCCCGCTCCCATGTCCTTAAGTGATCCGCGTCGCCAAAAACAATTAAAAACCCTAGTGGAAAAGCTGGGTTTATCAGCTGATGTCCCCGTCAGATGGGATTTATTAGATTTGGCCCTAACTCATCCCAGTGTTTCCCGTGATAAGAATTATGAACAATTGGAATTTGTAGGCGATTCTGTGGTAAGACTCGTGGCGGCGGAGGTATTGTTAGAAACCTATCCGGAGGCGCTCGTGGGAGAATTTGCTGCCCTGCGATCGATGATGGTTAGCGATCGCACTCTGGCGGAATTTGCGGATCGCTACGGTTTCGAGCGTTATTTATTGGTATCAAGTAGTACGAGCATTGATCGGGCGGGGCGAATTTCTCGACTAGCAGACGCTTTTGAGGCGGTCTTGGGAGCATTATATCTTAGTACACAGACAATGATTTTAGTGCGTTCTTGGTTAGATGAACCACTGCGGGAAAAAGCGGCCGAAATCCGTCGAGATCCGGCCCGCCAGAATTATAAGGATGCCTTGCAGGAGTGGACACAAGCAAAATACAAAAAACTGCCGCAATATTTAGTTAAAGAAATCAATGGTTTAGATCAAGAACGTTTTTGCGCGGAAGTGTGGTTAAATGAGCAAAAATTAGGAGTGGGAACTGGCAGAAGCAAAAAAGCAGCGGAACAGGCAGCGGCGAAATCGGCTTTTCTAGAAGTGGTTAAAGGCTAAATGGGGGCATTTTTGCCTAACGAACGAATTGCCAGAGGCGAATTTTAAAATCATAATTACCACTAGCCAAATACTGCCCATCGGGACTAAAAGCTAGGGATTCCACCCAGTCGGAATTATTATCAAACCAGGCCAATTGTTTCCCCGTGGTCACATCCCATAAACGCACACCGTCATTACTGGCACTAGCGAGAATTTGTCCGTTAGGATGGAGTGCCAGGGAACGAATTCGGGCTGTATGACCGATGAGGGTAAATAATAACTGATTATTGCTCGTATCCCAGATTTTAATCGTGCGGTCTAAACTACCCGTAATTAAATTTTTACCGTCGGGAGTGTATAAAAGCTGGCTCACCGCTTGGGGATGGGCAGCAAATTTCGATAAAAATTTGCCCTCGCGGATGTCCCAAAAATGTACCTCACCGTTTTCATGACCGCTGGCAAGGGTGACACCATCGGATTTCATGCCTAAGGAATAAACAAAATTACCCACCCAATTTAAACGATAGAGGGGACGGCGGGGGGGTTGCACTGTCCAGAGGCGAATTCCTTCCAAACCACCACTAATTAACGTTTTACCATCGGGAGTAACGGTAAGGGCGAGGACCGTATTACCGTGTTCGAGGGCAATTCCCAAATACTTGCCTTCCACCAGATTCCAAAAATTAATCGAACCATCTAAACCGCTACTAACTAATAATCTTTCGTTGGGACTAATGGCTAAAGCTTTGACGCTGGTTCTTTGGGCCCGAGTTTGGGAAACTTTTTGCCCTGTTTTTACGGACCAAATTCTCAGGAGAGGATCCGTATCACTACCACCAGCGAGAACTAATTGGTTATCGGGGCTGAAAATCACAGCATTAGGGGTGGATTGTTGCCCTTCTAGGGTTTTAGCGAGGGTAAGTCTGCCTAAACCTTCTACTAGGATAGTTTCTGGGGTTTTTTCGCCACTTTCAGCTGCGGGTTTAGGGGGAGCAATAGGACTTTGGGCCTGACTAAGCTGATGTTGCCCGATTGTCAGCGTGGTTAGAACACTGACCACAATTGCTCCAACAAGTTTCTCCCCACCGATAAATCGGAATTTCATAAATTTAGTTGAATATTAACAAATGAACGGTGCTATAGATTCTAGCCTTTGAGGGGATTGATTGCCAAGCAAGGTGAAATTTTTGAGCTAAGAAGGTCGATTTTTTTCGTTTTTCAGGGTTGGTAAAGCTACTTGACCCGATTGGGGCGGTAAATAATATCTTGCGGCTTCTTCTTTGTTGATTGCCTTGCTTTTTTGGCTCTGTTGCCACCTGGCGAATATAGCGATCGCCATAATCGTTGCCCCTAAGGATAGCAGTGTCCATCTTTGTCCTAGAACCCCGATGATGACATCTACTGCACCAATTCTCCAAAGTCTGACTACAGAAGTTTAATCCCCCTAAATCCCCCTTAAAAAGGGGAACTTAAAGGGGGATTTAAATTCGATGTGTAGTTTTCATTTAGAGAAATGGTATTATTGGTTCTTGACGGTAAGCTTTCTTGAGGAAACGCGGCCAGAGGAGATTACTCATTTTGGTAATGATTCGGTAGTAGTGGCGTAGCTCTCTTGCTTACCTGGTATGAATTGTGTAAAATATTTATTAATAAAAATAATTGGAACCCGATCAGTCTTTAAACCTCTAGCTTGATC
>NZ_SFBO01000041.1:0-34424 GCF_007095705.1 Microcystis sp. Msp_OC_L_20101000_S702 | reverse complement strand
TGCAAGGGTGATGCAAGGGTTTTAAGAGATTCTAGCAGATTTAAGTGCATTTGGGAAGCTCTCAATCAAGCTAAAAGCCCTTTCCTGTAAGGTTTTTAGATTTATTCAGCAAACCCTAGTTAGATAAGGTGCGTTACTGAAACAGTCCAGTAGGGTGTGTTAGCGTCAGCGTAACGCACGAATTTTGAACATTAGATAAGGTGCGTTACATTTCATTAACGCACCCTACAAGATCGCACTGAAACAGTCCAGTAGGGTGTGTTAGCGTCAGCGTAACGCACGAATTTTGAACATTAGATAAGGTGCGTTACATTTCATTAACGCACCCTACAAGATCGGCGATCGCACTACAAGATCTATAGCCCCTTGGGACGAATGAAGACATGAACATCGAGATGATTAACATTTCGGGTCAGGTCTGCTTCTATGCCGCGTGGATTGGCAATTCTTCCCTCTGGGTCGTAGACAAAGCAAACCAGCGTCTGGCAATCGGGGTGGCATTGGTAACGCCCGATATCGATGAGAAGTTGATCTCCGACTTCCCGAGCACCAAGACTCGAACGAGTCTTCTTCACCTCGACGATTATCGACTCCCGCTTGAGTAGAAAATCGACACGTGCGCTTCCACCTCCGTAGCTTGGCGTCCATTCTTCGGCTCGGATATCTTCAAACTCAACAAAAAGTAGGCAGTGCAATAGATCCTGTACATCGTATTCGTCCTCGACACTTAGCGTGGTTCTACCTGCATGGCGAGAGCGCATTTGCCGAACGACCAAGTGAAATCGGTCGCACAGCCGTTCAAGGCAAGCGATCCTGTCCTTCTCAAAGGAGCCTGTAGCTGTTTGATCCCAGTATTCAGCTATCTCCTCGATCATTGAGGAAAGTATATGTATTGCGTCGTCAAGCCCCTGAAGAAATCGCTTCTGCTCCTGAAGTCTTTGATCTGGCGTCGAGCTCAAAACCATACTAAAGCTGTAGGAAATGTCGTTGAAGTCCTTCAGGTGCCTTGTGTCAGCACCGAAGATGTTCTCTATGGCGACTTCAGTATCGCGGCGCCACTTCTTGAACTCAGCAGAAAAGCCGGCATTATGACGGACAGACTCGACTTGGTCGATCTGTCGTTGAAGCTTTTCGATTGCCTCGGTCTTGGATAGCATGGTCGCTTAGTTAGTAATAGCCGTAACTATATATTATGCGGAAATTTTCCGTATATCACGCCAAATACGCATTTTTTAAAGAATCTTTCCGTATATTACGCTTAAATGGAGCGATCACAAGAAGTTTTCCGTATAATATTACAATAAGCGTGTTATGCCGATTAGCGTACTCTGTGATGAACCCTCCCCCACTGATTTGTTCAAAGTTTTCTCGTTGTGCGACTGTCAGATGAACTTTATCTCGCCTACATCTTCCCATGATTGATGTCCTCAGTTGAGCTTATCTATTGCCCTATTTTAGCTGTGTCAGTCCAGTAGGGTGTGTTAGCGTTAGCGTAACGCACGAATTTTGAACATTAGATAAGGTGCGTTACATTTCATTAACGCACCCTACAAGATCGGCTACCTGAAATTTCAGCTATCTGTAATGAAATTTCATCTATCTGTAACCCTACTCGCTAAAATAGTTTAAAAATCCGTCGATAATTTCTAGGATAGAAGTAAAGACCATCCTTGCCTACTTTTTCTATGATCCTAGCCGCCGAAACTGGACTAAAAACTGCTACTCTAGACGTAAAAGGCATGAAATGCGCCGGCTGTGTGAGTGCCGTAGAACGACAACTCAGCCAAAATCAAGGGGTAAAATCGGCCCAAGTTAACCTAATCACGGAAATTGCCGTGATTGAATACCAACCAGATGCGATCGCACCAGAGCAGTTAGCCGCAAAATTAACCGCGATTGGATTCCCCACCCAACCGCGCAGCTCATCGACTCCCCTTTCTCAACAAAATCAACGGCTGCAAAACCAACAAAAAGAACAGCAACAACAATTATACCGATTAGCGATCGCTTGTTGTTTACTGGTTTTTTCCCTGATTGGTCACTTACACCACATCGGGGGACCAGAAATCCCTATCTTTCAAAGTATTGCTTTTCACTGGACTTTAGCCACCCTAGCCATTTTATTCCCCGGCCGCGATATTTTCATCGATGGTTGGCGGGGATTACGGCACGGGATGCCAAATATGAACACTCTCGTTAGTTTAGGCACAGGTAGCGCCTATATAGCCAGTTGTTTGGCTCTTATCTTCCCTAATCTCGGTTTAGAGTGCTTTTTCGATGAACCGGTCATGCTGTTAGGTTTTATTCTCCTCGGACGGACTCTAGAAGCGCATTCCCGTCATCGCGCGGCCGCAGACCTAGAAGCGCTTACCTCCCTACAACCGGCAGTGGCTCACCTGATTGGTAGTACAGATGACCGTGTGGGTGTGGCCATTCCCGTGGAACAGCTGCGCGTCGGGGAATGGGTGCGCGTCTTACCCGGGGAAAAAATTCCCGTGGATGGGGAGATTATTCAGGGAAGAACCACGGTAGATGAAGCTTTGTTAACGGGGGAATCGCTGCCAGTGGTTAAGGAAATGGGAGATCTAGTCATTGCTGGCAGTTTCAATCTCTCCGGTGCGATCGCCGTGCAAACTCGTCAGGTGGGGACCGATACCACCCTAGCTAAGATTATCGCAGCCGTGGAATCAGCCCAAACTCGCAAGGCCCCGGTGCAGAAGATAGCGGACCGGGTAGCGGGTTATTTTGCCTACGGAGTGATGATAATTGCCCTAATTGTGCTGCTCTTTTGGTATTTTTGGGGAACTAGGCTCTTTCCAGAGGTGTTAGGGTCAACCACAGGACACCACGAGATGATTCAACCCACTTCTCCTTTACTTTTGTCCCTAAAATTAGCGATTTCTGTGCTTGTGGTCGCTTGTCCCTGCGCTCTCGGTTTAGCCACACCGACGGCCCTACTGGTGGGAACCAGTTTAGCAGCCGAACGGGGCATTTTAATTAAAGGGGGTGATGTTTTGGAAACCGTCTCGCAACTGCAAACGGTGGTTTTTGACAAAACGGGAACCCTCAGCCAAGGTCATCCAGAAATTACCGATTGTTTGAGTTTTTCTATCCTTAATTCCCTGGAAATTCAACAATTAGCCGCAGTAGTGGAGAGTGGTACTAATCATCCCCTCGCTCGGGCGATTTTAGATGCGGTTACTCCTCCTACTAACCTGACGGGGGAAGATTTTCAAACTGTCGCCGGATTGGGAGTTTCTGCAAGGGTGCAGGGGTCGAAAATTGTTCTGGGAAATCGGCAATGGTTAGCCCAGAACGGCATTAAAATCGATGAAACTATCTGGGGGATTCAAGAGCTTTTACAAGCGGGTAAAACGGTGATTTATCTGGGGATGGAAGAACAATTACTCGGCGCGATCGCTTTTCAGGATCGATTACGTCCCGATGCTCAAACAACCGTTAATCAGTTGCAAAAACTCGGTTTAGAGGTGATTTTACTCAGTGGCGATCGCCAAGAAGTGGTGACAGCGATCGCTAATAGTTTGGGTATTAGCCAATTTTATGCCGAAGTTGCCCCCACCGAAAAATCGGACTTAATTGCCGACCTACAGACAAAAGAGGGCAAAATCGTGGCTATGGTCGGGGATGGTATCAATGATGCTCCCGCACTAGGACAGGCTAACATCGGTATTGCTCTGGCCGGTGGCACAGAAGTGGCCATGGAAACGGCCGGGATCGTTTTAATTAGCGATCGCCTGGAGGATGTGGTACAATCTCTGCATTTAAGTCTGGCCACATGGCAAAAAATCCGACAAAATCTTTTTTGGGCTTTGGGTTATAATACCTTTGCTATTCCCATTGCTGGTGGTTTATTACTGCCCCGTTGGGGTCTAGCTTTCAGTCCGGCCCTAGCAGCAGCTTTGATGGCTTTTAGTTCGGTTATGGTAGTGAGTAATTCCTTGCTTTTACGTCGTCAATTTCCCCCGCTCACATCGACAAAGGAAGGCAAAAATTAAAGCAATTACCGATTTTTTCTCGATAAATCTATCAAGTGCCAAAAAGAGCAGCTCTCTTATTCTTTGTGCGATAAGTTTAACTGATACAGGAGCGATCAATCTCTGTGTCCTCTGTGTCTTTGTGGTTCGTTACCCAAGAGAGCCAAGATGGCATTTTGTCCCTGTCTTTGTCAGTTGACGGAGACAGGAACAAATCGGGTTAAGCGGTAATTCTGGTCAGGGATTGACCTTGATAATTGTTGGTAATAATCTGGTGAATAGATTCAAAAAATCGCCGACAACGATTATTAGTTCTCAGGGGCAATTCATGATTTTTTACCAATAAATCGATCTGAAGTTCCGAGCTAGTGGGAGGATGAATAAACAATTCCACTTTCACTAACTGGGGAAAGAAAGCATCGTTAGGAACTTCCGATAAAAGCAAGACATCGGTCCGGCGCTTGATGATTTCAAATTCACCCAAACTTAATATATCATCGTATAAAAACCCGGTCTGATGAGGAGAAATCCCGACAAAATAGGAACAGCAATAGCGAGCCATGGCAGGGAAAAGATGATAAATTGGTCAAGGTTAATCGGTCAAAATCAGGCCATTGAACTACTACAAAGAGCGCTTGAAGTCAATTCGATCGCTCCCGCTTACTTATTCGCCGGCGCTAAGGGGATTGGACGCAATCTAGCAGCAAAATGTTTCTGTCAAGACTTGTTAACTAGAGATCGATCTCCGGAAACAAGGGAATTAATCCTGAAACGCTTTTTAGGGGGCAATCATCCCGATTTACTCTGGATTGAACCCACTTATCAACACCAAGGCAAACTGCTCACCGCAAAAGAAGCACAGGAAAGCAATCTCAAGCGTAAAGCTCCCCCGCAAATCCGCATCGAACAAATTCGCGAGATTACTAACTTTTTAAGTCGTCCTCCCCTGGAATCGGCCCGCTCTGTGGTGGTGATCGAGGAAGCAGACACCATGACGGAATCGGCGGCAAATGCGCTCTTAAAAACGCTTGAGGAACCGGGAAAAGCGACTTTAATCCTGATTGCTCCCAGTACCTCCTCTTTACTACCGACTCTCGTTTCTCGCTGTCAACACATCCCTTTTCAGCGTCTTTCGGAAGAAAATCTCGCTCAAGTCCTCCGCTCTAACGGACAAGCTCGCGTTCTCAATTATCCGGCAATTCTCGGTTTAGCCCAAGGTAGCCCCGGAGAAGCGATCGCCGCTTTAGAATTTCTCGACAGTCTCCCCCAAGATTTACCGCGATCTTTGAGCAAATTTCCCCTAAAACTCTCCCAAGCACTGGAATTAGCCAAAATTATTGCTCAAACTCTTGACACGGAAACCCAATTATGGTATGTGAGTTATCTTCAGTATGAGGATTGGCAACGACGACGAGAGCGATCGATTTTAGAAATCTTGGAAAAAACCCGCCGGCAGCTGTTAGCCTACGTTCAACCCCGTTTAGTCTGGGAATGCACTTTCTTGGCATTGGCCAAACTATCCACCGCCCAAAAGTCTTAAGATTGTTATATTTATCGATCGAGTGGGGAGAAAGACCATGAACATCAAATCCTTAGTTTTGCTGATTCTGTTAACCTTGACTACGGTTTTAGGTGCTTGTCAGGGAGGAAAAGAAGCCGAAGAACCGAAAAACGTCCCCACCACGGTGGAATCGCCGCAAAAAGACGATGATAGCGATAAAGACGGGGAAAATCGGCAAAAAGACGATGATAATGACCAGAATAAAGACGATGACGATGATGATGATAACTAATTGTAAAAATCAAAAATTGTTGTTAGGGTTAGGAGTCAGTAGCCAGTAGTCGGTCGTCAGGAGAATTAAGAATGAATGATAATCAATTAAATTGTCTATTTACAGATTTTAGGCAATTTAATCCTTATTTTTGCCGCTTTTGAACCCTTAACTAGGGTTTGCGGCAAAAAGTACGGGCGAAGCATTCGGTTAGAAAATCTACGGTTTCACCGATAGGTGATTGTCCGAATGCTTCGCCCCTACAGGACGCGGGCCGATGAAGACGCAAGGTTTTGAACGACGATTCTCTCAAAATCTTGCACCTGTTTCGCGAAAAAAGCCACAAAACTCTTACCTTGCCTACATTTCACATTTATTCAGCAAACCCTAACTGGGATAAAAAAATCGGGTGAGCTTTAACCCACCCGATCGCATATAGATTAAAATCAACCTATAACTGTGGTACAAACTGTTCTTTTTCGGGAACGTAGGCGTATTCAGCCACAATCTGCCGGAATTCTCCCCCATCGATCGTTTCTTTTTCGATCAGCAGGTCCACCACTCGATCGATCACTTCGCGATGATCGCGGACAATTTGTCGAGAAATTTCATGGCAGTGTTCCACGATTGATCGCACCTGATCATCGATGCGAGTAGCGACCTTCTCAGAATACTCGGAACGAGTCATCAAACCGCCACCGAGGAACACCTCACCCCCTTGACTTTCTAGGGACAAAGGACCCAAATCGCTCATCCCGAAACGAGTCACCATCTGGCGGGCCATATCAGAAACTTGCTGTAAATCGCCACCGGCACCGGTAGTCACCTCATCATAGCCGAAGATTTCTTCCTCAGCCGCCCGACCACCTAAAGCACCGGAAATCCGGGCCATTAACTGCGCTTTCGTGGTTAAACCCTGTTCTTCGTTGGGAGTGAACCAAGTTAAACCCTGGGCCTGGCCCCGGGGAATCAGAGTCACTTTCTGGACGGGATCGTGATCTTTTAAGAGCGTACCCACGATCGCATGACCCACTTCATGGTAAGCGATTAGGCGCTTGCTCTTGCTATCGACTAAAGGAGTGCCTTCCATACCGGCGATAACGCGATCCACTGCGTCATCTATCTCTAGGAGGGTAATGGCATCTTTGCGACGACGAGCGGTTAAAATTGCCGCTTCGTTGAGTAAATTGGCTAAATCTGCTCCACTGAACCCCGGAGTGCGACGGGCGATCGCTTCGATGGAAACGTCGTTGGCCAGCTTTTTATTGCGGGCGTGAACGTCTAAAATCTCTAAACGACCTTTAAAATCGGGCGCATCGACGGTTACTTGCCGATCAAAACGGCCCGGACGCATGAGAGCGGAATCGAGAACATCGGGGCGGTTAGTGGCGGCAATGATGATAATTCCCGTATTCCCCTCGAAACCGTCCATTTCTGTCAATAATTGGTTTAGGGTTTGTTCCCGTTCATCGTTACCACCGCCGATACCGGCACCCCGTTGACGACCTACCGCGTCAATTTCATCGATAAATATTAAACAGGGAGCATTTTCCTTGGCTTTTTTGAACAAGTCGCGCACGCGAGAAGCACCGACACCAACAAACATTTCCACAAATTCCGAACCGGAAATGCTGAAGAAAGGTACACCCGCTTCACCGGCGATCGCTTTGGCTAACAGGGTTTTACCCGTACCAGGAGGGCCAACTAAAAGGACTCCTTTGGGGATTTTGGCACCGACGGCGGTAAATTTCTCCGGTTGTTTGAGGAAAGTGACGACTTCCTGTAATTCTTCCTTCGCTTCATCAATTCCTGCCACATCATCAAAGGTGATGCCGGTTTTTGCTTCCATCTGGAAACGAGCTTTTGATTTGCCAAAACTCATCGCTTGACCGGGGCCGCCTGGCATATTATTAGAACGGCGGAACAGGAAAAAGAGAGCGGCAATCAGCAAAAAGGGGAAAAGTAGATTACCGAGGAATCCCCACCAAGCGCCGTCATTCCGCATCGGGTGAGCATCGAAACTAATTTTAGAATCGCGTAAACGGGCGATTAAATCGGGGGAATTGGCAGGTAAATCGACCCGCAGGCGTTGTACTCGGTTTTCTAGTTCTGGATCTAGGGCCTGTACGATCGCGGTTCGGCCCCCTTCGTAGAGATCGACGCTAACAACCCTACCACTGTCTAGGTATTCTAGAAAGCGTCCGTAGGTCATGCGGGTACTGGCGGTGTTATTGCCGATATTACCGGTGGCCGTGGCAAAAGTGCCTTGCCAGAGGAAAAAACCGACCACAAGGGCGGGCAATGTCCACAGTAAAATCGTTTTCCAGGATAGTTTCATGTTTGTTTAGTGGTTCTAGGATAAAGATTTTTGCTTAACTCATTTAGCTGTTTTTGTCAAGGATTTTACGTTATTTTTTCGAGATTAATCCCCGCAGCCAATTAAATCTTAACTAAATGTAACGTAATTCTCATAATTCTGACAAGAATGGTGACGAGAGATTTTGGCTCTCTTGGGTTTGGTGGGTAAAATGTATTCTAAGATACATTCTTCCTAGCGGGGGGGTGGAACGAACCACAAAGACACAAAGGACACCAAGATTGATCGATCCTATATATATAAGTTAAACTTATCACACAGAACCGAGAAGAGCCAGATTTTTGAGTTCATTTGTTCTAACAAGATACCATGGTTTCTGGGATAAGCTGTACTGAATTTAAACTGCCTAGAAGTATATACTATATCTATTGATACGAAAATCATCTCCAAAATCCTAGAATTGCTTCTTTTTCCCATATTTGATAATTTTGCTAGATGTAACCAATTAAAGATAGAGTTAGTATCTCAACAAAATTTTTACCCTGATTTGACCTTTATTCACGAGCCAACAGGAGCTAAGTTTGCTGTGGACAGAGATTACTATTGATGAGGAGAGTGTTTAGTGAAGTTAACGCCACTTGTGCCACCGATTAAGTGTCAAGGAATTAAAACTAAATTGGTGAAAGATATTAAAAATATTGTGTCTAATCTGAGCTTTGGGCGTTGGATAGAACCCTTTTCTGGATCGGGAGTGGTGGCTTTTAATATTAATCCGAAAAAGGCTTTACTTGCGGACACAAATACTCATATTATCCAGTTTTATAATAATCTAAAAAATCAAGTTATTACCAGTAAAACTGTTAAGCTTTTTTTGCAAGAAAATGGTCAAGTTCTTAAGGAGCAGGGAGAAAGTTATTATTATCAAGTACGAGAAAGATTTAATCAAGCTCCTAATTCTCTAGATTTTTTATTTCTCAATCGCTCCTGTTTTAATGGCGTGATGAGATTCAATCGGAAGGGACAGTTTAACGTACCTTACTGTCATAAATCAGAGCGATTTTCTCAAGCATATATTACCAAAATAGTCAATCAAGTTATTGCCCTAGAAAATATTCTTATTAAAACTGATTATGATTTTCAAGTTGCTGACTTTCGAGAGACTTTATCTGATTGGCAAAAAACAGACTTGATCTATCTCGATCCTCCTTATTTAGGGAGACACGCCGATTATTTTAACTCTTGGTCTGAAGAGGATGAAGATTGTTTGGTGACTATTTTAAAGGATATTTCTTGTCGGTTTATTTTGTCCACTTGGCACAGTAATCAGTTTAGGAGCAATCCTTTAATTAAAAAAAATTGGAGTGCTGATAAGTTTTATATCTATACTAAACAGCATTTTTATCATGTGGGTTCCACAGAAAAATTACGTCATCCGATCACCGAAGCACTCATTACTAACTTTAACATTCCCTTGTTGCCAGAGCGAGGAACTGATTTGCAACAACTGTCATTATTGCCATCGACAGCAGAAAATGAGGGAGCGAGAACAGTCTAGAAGATGCCTAGTGGCTAATTCTCACTCCTTACTATTTATCCTTGGCTTTGGCGCAGATGGTCGTTAATTTGGCGTTTACGCTTTTCTTCGGGGGCAGTGCTAGTAATTTCGCCAAAATCTTGACTACTCATGTAAAGATGGGACATTATCTTTCTTTTGCGCTCTTTAGCGGTTAATTCCGGTGAAGGAGTTACTGGAGGCGGCGCTGCCACGGGTTCCGCTACCACCGGAGGAGTTTCCACAATTGGCAGCGGTTTTTTGGGAATATAGTCAGCACCAGTGGTACTTCTGGAGAGATGATCGAGAATGCGCCGTTTGCGATCGTCAGTAGCCATAAAAATCTTTGCCAATCTAGTTTAAAGTTTTGTAACTATCACCTATTGTCAAACATCCCTATCCCCTTGAGAAGTCAAGGGAGACTTTATCTTGAGGGATTGAAGACATATAAAACCTGCGATCGCATTTATCTGGCCGTGGAACTGGGGGTCTTCTCGCCCAAGGTGATAAGATAAAAAACTAAGTCTTTGAAAATATGACAAAGGATTTATCTATCATGACACCCTCTTTAGCTAACTTTCTCTGGAGCCTTGTTTTAGGTGCGGTTATCGTTCTGATCCCTGCCACTATCGGTTTGATTTTCATCAGTCAATACGACAAGATCAAACGGACTTAATTTAATCTAACTCTAAAATGCCTAGACCGATTCCGTCTGGGCATTTTAGCTAATTTTGGAACTGGCAAGAGCGATCGCACCGACTACCCGATATCCCTCTGTGCGTAAAACCTGCACAGCTTCCTCGATCGTGGTTCCTGTGGTATAAATATCGTCAATTAAGAGAATCGGCACTGATTTCGGTAAATTTTTCCCCAGTTGAAAAGCCGCTTGCATCGTCCTTTTTCTTTCCTCGGCTGCCATACTAAACAAGGCTGCCGTGTTCTTAATCCGAATTAATCCGCGACTAGCCAGATGATAACCGGTTAAACGACAAAAACCTTCGCCAATGACTTCTGCTTGATTAAAACCCCTTTCCTTTAACCTTTCTGGGTGGAGAGGGATAGGAATCACCGTCAAACGTTTATCGGTGAGGGGAGGACGAAGCAGCCAAGTTTCCCCCATGCAACTGCCTAGCAAAGAGCCGAGAGCGGGATGGCGATCATATTTCATTTTAGCGATCGCCTGTTTTAATTTACCTTCATAGCGTCCCCAGATAAACAGGGGAATAGAACCACGCCAGAGAAAAAGCGGGTTATTCTGACGATAGGCCTGTAATTGTCGCCCACAATCACGGCAAAGCTCTCGATCGCTCTGCCGTTGACAAAGAGGACAGGGAGACTTAAGAAATAAAGCGAGAAAAGGTTCGAGCATGGGAAGCAAAAGTTTTAGCTAGATCCTGACTTCCATCGTCAAAAACGGTCAAATAATGGGGATTACTCCGCTCGATCGAAAGACTGATTCCTTGCGCTCCTTCGGACTCTAGATCTTGGAGATAACCCCCCTGATGCTGTTGTGCTTCCTCAAAGGAGGCAAAGGGACCAAAATAGTAGATACAGTGGGGATAAAGGGAGGTAATTTTCAGCCACCAAGGCGTGTTATCGTCAGAAATTTTATTTGTCTGCAAGAAAGATAAAATCATGTTCTGGTATTGATAGGGTACAGGGATTGCAGGAATCAAGGACAGGTTTTGAGGAACTTTGCCTCCATAATTCCCGTTTGCTGGCCAAAAAGTCGAGCTTTTGGCCAAAGAGAGTCTTTTTATCGTATTAGATTAACAAGGGGATCGGTCGCAAAATCAAAAGAGATTCTAAAAATTCCCCTCAGCCAAGGGGAAGCGGATCGAGATAGGATAGTAAAAAGTTTTTTTGTAGAAAGCTAGGGAGATAAGATAACTATGAGCCAGATCACAGACACAGATAAGAGTCTTGAGGCGATGAAGAAGTTTGCCGAACAGTACGCTAGAGGTACAAATACCTATTTCTGTAGCGATCTCTCGGTGACAGCCGTAGTAATTGAGGGATTAGCGCGTCATAAGGACGAATTAGGCGCTCCTTTATGTCCCTGTCGTCACTACGAGGACAAAGAAGCGGAGGTAAAAAATACTTTCTGGAATTGTCCCTGTGTACCGATGCGGGAACGGAAAGAATGTCACTGTATGCTGTTTATTACCCCCGATAACGAGTTTGCTGGGGAAGAACAGGTAATTTCCCTCGACTATATCCAAGAAGTCCGCGAATTGATGAAGGGGCATTAGTATAGGGTAATGACAGCCAGCGCTTTTGGGCAAGGAATCGACGAATTTAATCGCCAGCAATTCTATGCTTGTCATGATACCCTAGAGGCTTTGTGGATGGAGTCCGCAGAGCCTGAAAAAACCTTTTATCAAGGCATTTTGCAGATTGCTGTCGCTTGTTACCATCTAGAAAATAATAACTGGCGCGGGGCGGTAATTCTTTTGGGGGAAGGGGTGAGACGTTTACAACACTATCAACCCGATTACGAGGGGATCAACGTGACGCACTTGGTGGGGGAGAGTTTGGATCTATTAAACTTTTTACAGAATCTCGATCCCCAAGCTTTACCGGCAGTGTTAGAAGCGATGAAAAGCAATCAGGAACATCCTCATCCCCACCTCGATCAATCTATCTGTTCCCTGCCGAAAATCCTCAAAATTCATCCCGTTCTCTAAACAGCTAGATTAGTTAGTCAATACAATTACCTCTAAGTAGGTGGGTGTTAAAATTGTCAGCACCCCCCTTATCAAGGGGGGATTAAGGGGGGATCAGCACCCCCCTTATCAAGGGGGGATTAAGGGGGGATCAGCACCCCCCTTATCAAGGGGGGATTAAGGGGGGATCAGCACCCCCCTTATCAAGGGGGGATTAAGGGGGGATCAAGGGGCGATTTATCTTCAATTTAATTGAAACCATTTACTTATAGGTGACATTTTTATGAGAGCAAGATCCGCAAAAATCAGGGGATGGCTAGTTGCCCTCGTTTCTACCAGCTTAATGGTGGGATTGGGCAATTCTCCCCTAGTCAAGGCACAGCAGAATATTGTACCCGGTAATGCCATGACAGTGCGATCGGATATTCAAGAGGCAAACTCAAAAACGGGGGTAATTACTGCGAGAGGTAACGTACAAGTGTTCTATCCTGCCCGTAAAATGCAGGCCACTTCTGCCCAAGCTCAGTATTTTAGCCGCGAACGTCGTTTAGTGATGACGGGTAATGTTTACGTTTTGCAAGAAGGCAACAGTATCCGCGCTGAAACGATGACTTATCTAGTCGATGAGGGTAGATTTATCGCTACTCCCCAAACCAGTCAGCAGGTGGAGTCAATTTATTTAGTCAAAGATAACGAAACTTCCCCCCAACCAGCTGCTTCCCCGACACCCGCACCCATACCTTCCCCTTCCCTCCCCGCTGCCCCAATTATTAACCCGCAGTGATAGTCAGGAGTCAGGAGTCAGGAGACAGGAGACAAAAGGCAAAAGGCAAAAGGCAAAAGGCAAAAGGCAGTATTCTCCCCACACCCCACACCCCACACCCCACACCCCACTTCCCCACACCCCACACCCCAACACCGGATAAAGATGACTTTAGTATTAGAAAATATCCATAAATCCTACGGTAAAAGACTCGTGGTTAACCGAGTGAGTATTACCGTTGCCCCGGGGGAAATTGTCGGTTTATTAGGACCAAATGGCGCGGGGAAAACCACAACTTTTTATATCGCCACGGGATTAATTAAACCGAATCAAGGGCGCGTTTGGCTCGATCAAAAAGAAATTACCAAATTACCCCTTAATCAAAGGGCGCGTCTGGGTATTGGCTATCTGACGCAGCAGGCCAGTATTTTTCGTTATTTAACTGTATCAGAAAATATTCAGTTAGCCCTAGAACAGTCGGGAGTTCCCTTTTCCCAACGGGCAAATCGTCTCTATAATTTATTAAAAGAATTTCGCCTCGATAAGATTGTTGGCACTAAAGGAGCTTACGTTTCTGGAGGAGAAAGAAGAAGGACGGAATTAGCTCGCGCTTTAGCGGTGGGAGTCAACGGACCAAGATTTTTGTTATTAGATGAACCTTTCGCTGGGGTGGATCCAATCGCTGTATCTGAGATTCAAGCGATGATCGCTGGTTTAAGGGATCGTCAGATGGGAATTTTAATTACTGATCACAATGTGCGAGAAACTTTGGCTATTACTAATCGGGCTTATATTATGCGCGAAGGGCAGATTTTAGCGGCGGGAAGTGGTGAAGAACTGTATAATAATCCTCTGGTGCGTCAGTATTATTTGGGTGATAATTTCTTAAGATAATTGTTATTAATAAAAAATCGCTGCATTATATCATGAAAGTTAGCAATTGGCAAGGAAATTTAAGTAGAATACCCGGATTTACCATCTTAGACCGCTATATTTTTGTCGAGTTATTATTACCCTTTCTATTTGGTATGGGTTTATTCACTTCTTTGGGAGTGGCGATCGGGACTTTATTTGATTTAGTGCGACGCATTACTGAATCGGGTTTACCTTTTACTTTGGCCCTAAAAATTCTCCTATTAAAAATGCCAGAGTTTATTGTTTTAGCCTTTCCCATGTCGATACTTTTAGCGGCTTTAATGGCCTACAGTCGTTTAGCCAGTGATAGCGAATTGATTGCTTTTAAAAGTATTGGAATTAGTGTTTATCGCCTAATAATTCCCGCCATTGTGCTAAGTTTAATAGTGACGGGATTAACCTACATTTTCAATGATTATGTGGCTCCAGCTGCTAGTTATGAAGCTAATGCTACCATGACGAAAGCTCTGCGACCAAATCGCAAATCTTTTATTGAAGATAATATTATTTATCCTGAATACGGCAAAGTGCGGCCACCGGATGGAGGGGAATCGCAAACAGTATTAAGAAGGTTATTTTATGCTGAAAGATTTAACGGTCAAGAAATGTTAGGTTTAACCATTCTCGATCGCACCCAACCGGAAGTTAATCAAATTATTACCTCAGAATCAGCTTCTTGGAATATTGAAAAGAATATCTGGGATTTTTATAACGGCACAATTTATCTAATTGATCCTAATGGTTCCTATCGTAATATTGTCCGCTTTCAACATCAACAATTAGCCCTACCGCGTACCCCTTTAGATTTAGCTTTTCGGGCGCGAGATGGTTCAGAAATGACCCTAAGACAAGCGCAGGAATACCTAAAAATAATGCAATTAAGTGGCAATCCTACCAAAATTAGAAAACTACAGGTTCAAATCGAGCAGAAAATATCTTTACCCTTTGTTTGTTTAGTTTTTGGGATGATTGGGGCAGCCTTGGGATTGCGTCCCCAAAATTCTAATAAAGCCACCAGTTTCGGTATTTGTATTGTCCTAATTTTCTCCTATTATCTCCTATCTTTTGTCACCAGTTCCTTAGGCATTGGCGGAGTTTTAACCCCCTTGATGGCCGCTTGGTTGCCCAACATTTTAGGATTAACTGCCGGCGGAATTTTGTTACTTCAATCGGCTAAATAATCGAGGATTAGCGGTGGGAATAAAAATTGATAATCATCAAATTTCTAGGGCTAATTTGTATAAACGACTGCGGGATAAATTAGTAACCTGTGCTAATTGTCTGCTGGCTTGCGATCGACTAACTCCCCGTTCTATAATTTGTTGTAATTCCCGTTTTAATTCCTCGTCGGATAATTGGATATTATCGGCCTGATCGTTGCCCATAACTACGAGCGTAAATTCTCCTTTAGGAGTTTTATTCTCCCGATATAAATTAATCGCCTCGGCGATAGTTCCTCGCCAAATTTCTTCGTAAAGCTTGGTTAATTCCCGACCTAAAACTATCTTTCTCGTTGGGCCAAAAGTTTCGCCTAAATCCTCCAAAGTCTTAATAAGTTTGTGGGGTGCTTCATAAAAAACCATCGTTCTTGTTTCGGTTTTTAAACTCTCTATGCGCTCTTGTCTCAGCTTTGCCTTACCCGGAAGAAATCCTTCAAAACAGAATCTTTCCGTGGGTAATCCCGACACCGCTAAAGCAGTAATTACCGCCGTTACTCCGGGGATGGGAACCACTTCGATCTGAGCTTCTATACAAGCTTTAATTAACTCATAACCCGGGTCAGAAATCCCCGGCATTCCCGCATCAGTAACCAAAGCGATATCCTGACCTTGGCTGAGAATATTTAATAACTCATCGAGACGGGAAAGGCGATTATGTTCATGGTAACTAATTTGAGGGGTTGAAATATCAAAATGCTGTAATAATTTGCCGGTGTGTCTGGTATCTTCGGCGGCAATTAGAGCGACTTTTTTGAGAGTTGCCAGGGATCGGAAAGTCAGATCGTCTAAATTGCCGATCGGCGTTCCCACCACATATAATTTACCGAGATTATTCATAAATTGGCTAAAAATAGGCTATTTAGTTGTATTTTAAGTGATCAGTAAACAGTAAACAGTAGGCTGATAACTGAAGACTGATCACTTTTCTCTGTTCAGGGATCACTCAAATAGGGTAAAGTAGGTCAAGGTATGCTAACCCTGTTATTGCATTAATCTAGTCTAAGGAGAACGTCTTAGTAATGTTAACCCTAAAAATCGCCGTTTATATCGTTGTTTCCTTCTTTGTCTTACTTTTTATCTTTGGCTTCCTTTCCGGCGATCCTACCCGTAACCCCGGACGCAAAGACTTTGAGTAGAAGACAATTATCAAACTGGTTCTAGGGTAGAGACACAGGGAACAAGTTATCGGACTTTCCCTGTCTCCCTAGAAATAATGATCGTGGTAGTATCATTGAGGTTCGCTCGTCCTCTATTTCGATCGCCGACTCGTGCAGTCATGTCTTTTTTTTTCTTAGCTGTTGAACCACCTGCCCTGATTAATACTGTAGCCGAACCGGAAACGGAGGAGCGCCAAGTTTCTGAAAATATTCCCACGTCTGTAGTTCCCCTCCCTGTCACCCCAGCACCTCTAGAGGCAAAAAAGCCTTCAGAAGAGAGCGTTTCTATTCCCCTCACCGTCACTCCACCCCCGGAAACCGTCGAGGTAAAACCCTTGGTTCCCGATCAGGGTATTCCCTTAGAACCTTTACCTAGCAGTGGGGGTGATGCGGCAGCTTTAGGAAAACCCCTTTCTGTCCAGAATTCTCCACCCCCCGCAGCCGTTGGTGTCACCATTCATCCCGAAACCGAGATAGTTTCAGGATTAAATCAAAAAGCTCTTAACCAGAAAAATGGCTCAAGTCGGCTATTAGTGCGGAAAAAAGGCGAAAAAACCAGCCAAGAATACTGGATTTCCCTCAATAACAGCCTAGCTCAGACCGATGCAGTTAATCCAGAAGGGGAAAAGCCCCTAGAATTAGTGGCCGATGAGCAGGAATTTGACCAAAATCGGCAGATTATCACCGCTAGGGGTAATGTCACCCTACGTTTTGCCCAAAGTGTACTGACAGCCGATCGCTTACAGATTAATCTTCCCGAAAAGTTAGCGGTAGCGGAGGGCCAGGTGATCCTAACCCGGGGAGATCAAATCCTGCGCGGCGATCGCTTTGAGTATTATTTCGTCCAGGATAGCGGTGTGGTATTTAATGCTAATGGGGAGATTTTTCAACCCAGCACCGCTAGGGATTTAGGACAAACGCTGCCCACGGATGTGGGGGCCGGTGGTTCTTTTGGAACCCTAACCGATCGTTTGGCATTAAATCAACCCTTGCAGAGAATCACCACGGGAGAGGGTTTTCAATTTGTCGTCGGGGGACAGGATCCCAGTCGACGCGATCGACAGAATATTAGTAGTCCATCGGGGGGAACGATTAATCGTGTCCGTTTTCAGGCCGAACGCTTGAATTTTGATGGTAAGGTGTGGAATGCCACTAATGTGCGTCTGACTAATGACCCTTTTTCCCCCCCTGAATTGGAAGTTCGAGCTAATTCCGCCACTTTTCGCAGTACCGGCCCCTTTACCGATGAGTTACGGATGAGTAATTCCCAGTTGGTTTTCGATCAACGGGTAGTGGCACCCACTTTTATTAATAGTCTTACGTTTGATCGCCGTCGTCGTCGTCCTTTTTTAATTGCCCCGGGCTATGATGGGGAGGATCGGGGCGGATTTTTCGTAGAAAGTCCCCTAACTTTAGTGGAGACACCGAAGACTCTTTTTGAGTTGACACCGCAATATTTAATTCAAAAAGTCCTTAATCCCGATGCTTTTCCCTCAGCTAACCCCGGAGGTGGCGAAGTTTCAGCCCTTAGTCCGAAAGCTTTCGGTTTATTGGGGAATTTTGCCACTAATTTTGGTGAGCGCTCGTTTTTTCAGGCAACAGCTTCTTTTTCTAATTTAGATTTGGAACAGATCGAAAATAGTGTTCGTTCTAAGATTCGCTTTCAACAGACGATCGGACAGTTGCAAGATCCCTATCTGCTCAATGTGGAGTACAATTATCGCGAGCGTCTCTTTAACGGTTCTTTGGGGTTTCAGACGGTTAATAGCAGTTTTGGGGCAATTTTGACCTCACCGGTGATTGTCGTCCCGAATACGGATATTAGACTCAGTTATCAAGCTTCTGTTCAGAATGTTAACGCACCCACCGATCGCAGTGATCTCCTAGCGGCCAATGCAACGGATAATGTGACTAATTTAAGCCGTTTTCAGGGTGCTGTCTCCCTCAATCGCAGTTTTTTACTCTGGTCTGCCCTTACTTTACCACCGACTCCCGACCAAGGTTTAAGATTTTCTCCTCTTCCCGTTCAACCCTATATTGCTCTTGTCACTGGTGTCACCGGTGTCACCGGTTATTACACTAACGGAGAGACGCAAAATTCCGTCACGGGAACTGTGGGATTATTAGGACAGTTTGGGCGTTTTTCCCGCAATTTGTTCGACTATACTGGATTTAATCTCAGTTTTAGTCAGGGTTTAGTTAACGGACAATCACCCTTTTTCTTTGATCGCTTTGTTGATCAACAAACAATGTCCTATGGTATAACTCAACAGGTATATGGTCCGATTCGCGTGGGTTTCCAGAGCATTTATAGTATCGATCAAGCTAAGGAAATCAGTACAGAATATTTTCTCGAATGGAGTCGTCGCACCTATAGTTTAATTTTGCGCTATAACCCAGTGCTGCAGTTGGGAATACTCAACATCCGCGTGTCGGATTTCAACTGGACAGGCAACCCCGGCTATTTTGAGGGCAGCGATGTCCGTCCGGTGGTGGATGGAGTAACCCGTTAAGACTACATGGGAATTATGAATGATGAATTATGAATGATGAATTATGAAGTGGGGTGTGGGGTTTTAGGGATTTTCAGATCGGGATTACCTCTCAATGAGACTCCCTTGACTAACTTCTATCCTCTCTTCAACGTGACAGAAAAGCTCCTAAAATTTTCATGGTGTTGCTCGTTTCATAATTCAACCCTTCTACTCCCTTAATATTTGTTTGTTCATAAAGTCTAGGAGAGCGTAAAGTGTTCTGACATTCTCCTGTTTTTAGGTTCCAAAGTTTAATCGTCTCGTCTTCACCTGCGCTGGCCAATGTCTTACCGTCGGGACTAAAACAGACTGACCTGACACTTTTAGTATGTTCACACAGGAGTTGATGAAGTTGACCTGTTTCAACATCCCAAATTCGGATTGTTGCGTCATCCCCCCCACTTGCTAGTAACTTCCCATCGGGACTAAAAGCTACTGACCATACCCAAGACTTATGACCTTCAAAACTATTAATGGTTCTTCGGTTTGTGTTAACCGCAATTTTTGTCAATTGTTTGCGATCTGGAGCGAACTAATCAATTAAATCTCTTGCCAGATAAGGATTTAGTCGATTTATGCCCCCCTATCGAACCATACCAAGTAACGAAGAACCCTATTAATTAATCTACCATCTTTGACTTGCCAAACTTTGACCGTTTGATCATCACTTGAACTGGCTAATCGCTGACCGTCAGAGCTAAAGACAACAGACCAGATTCTTCCTTGATGACCTTTAAAAGTTCGCAAAGATTGAGTCATATTATCTTCAATAGACCAGAGTTTTATAGTTCGATCTTCACTACCAGTTGCTATTAATTTTCCATCAAGACTAAAATTTACTGATAATACCCAGGCCTGATGTTCCTCAAAAGTTTTAAGACAAAATCCTCTCGGAACCGACCAAAGCTTAACAGAATTATCTCCACTACCACTTACCAGCATTTGACTATTAGGACTAAAAGCGATCGACCATACGCGCTTTTGATGTTCTGGGGAAAAAGTGTATTTTTCATCTATCCTAATATCCCAAAGTTTGATGGTGTTATCGTGACTGGTACTAGCAATCAGTTGACCATTCGGACTAACTGCGACTTGATGCAATAAAACCCAATAATCTTTTTCTTGTAAAATTTTAATTACTTTGCCACTTTCCACTGACCATAATCTAATCGTTTGATCTCCACTTCCACTTATCAATGTTTTTCCATCGGGACTAAAAGCTACTGAACAGATCCAGTCAGTATGACCATTAATCTGTTGAAGACATTTATGGTTTTTGATAGACCATAATCGGAGCGAACGATCTATAGAACCACTCAAAATATATTGACTATCGGTGCTGAAAGTAATTGATGATAATCGATTGCCATATCCCCTAAAACATTGAAGACATTCTCTGGTTTTTACTGACCATAATCGCAGTGTAAAATCTTCACTCCCACTGGCTATATATTGACCGTCCGGACTAAAAGCAATTGACCAAATCCAGCTTTCGTGTCCTGTTAAAGTATCAATATTTTGATATTCTCCTTCTATAATAGACCATATTTTAATGGTTTTATCCCCACTTCCACTGGCTAGAAGTTGACCATCAGAACTAAAGGCAACTTGCCAAACCCAATCTTGGTGTCCTGTAAGAGTATGGAGACATTTTCCTGTGTCAACTGACCATATTTTGATGGTTTTATCAGCGCTGCCACTGGCTAAAAGTTGACCATTTGGACTAAAGGTAACACCACCTACTCGTTCTTGATGTCCTTCAAGGGTGTGGAGACATTCTCCTGTTTCAACTGACCATATTTTAATAGTTTTGTCCTCACTTCCTGTGGCTAAAAACTTACTATCAGCACTAAAAGTAACTGATCTAATAGGAGCATAATGTTTTTGAGAAGGGTGGGGCAAAGAATGACAATTTATAGATATATCTGTTGTAATAGACCAAATTTTAACAATTCCATCTTGTCCCCCACTCGCTAGTAACTGTCCCTCGGAATTTAAGGCTACTGACCACACCCAGCTTCCGTGAGCAGGAAAACTTTTGCTTAATTCTAATTTTCCATCTTGTTTGACTTTCCAGAGGTAAATCATCCCATGACTGTCACCAGTTGCTAAAAGCTCTTCTCTTGGAAAAGAGCGATTAAACTGACTGCAAGAAATTGATAAAATACTGCCACAAGTTTGAGGAAAAATACAGTCAAAAAACTGCGAATAGGAAAAATCTACTTGGGTGAGTCTAATGTTTGAAAAATCGACTTGTCGAATGGAGATATGGGAAAAATCGTAGCCGATTAAGTGACCATTTTTCAGTATATTAAGTAAGTTAATGATATTGCCAGCAATGCCGCCAATTTGTCCAGAAGGTTCATTTTTTAATGTCTTTAAACAATCAATTAGTTTGCTTTCTAGATTATTTTCTTGAAAATTATGGATTAAGTTATTGATTATTGGGTGTAAAATAACATTAATTTGAATCTTTCTTAGATAATCAGGAACAGTAGTTTTAGTCAAGGAATTACTTTTTAATAATTGGAATTTTTGAGTTTTTATTTCTTCTGTTGCTATGGTAATAATTTTTTGAGTGAAATATTCAATCAGTAGAGGATGTATGGTAAAGTAGTCATCTTTTTTATCTAACAGAATTTTGCTAGATAATGATCTGATCCCTTCTTGGATACTTTTACCGTCAGGTTCAATGATAATATTATGTTCTAGTTCCGACAAAGAAACTGGATTTCGATTAATCGCTAACTCAAAAATAATCGCTTTTTCTAAATCAGATAGTTGCTGAAAGTAAGAATTTAAAATAGACTCGACTTTTTCTATCAGAAGATTCCCTTTTAAAAGAAAATCCGAGAGATTATTATGATGAACTCGTTGAATATGATGAGCGATAGATTTGATGAATAAAGGATTGCCGTGACAGACTTGTTGAATTAAAAATTGCCATTCATCCTCTGAACCATGAAAGGTGTCAATATCTCTCAAAATTTGCCGTCCAGTTTGATAGTCAAGTCCTTGTAACTCTCGGAAATAAGTTGAAGTTTTATTTCCCACTAACGATTCAAGTTCTTGAGGAATTTTTCGACTGGTTATAATTAAACAGCTATTGTGCTTTGACTGACCAATTGCTTGTAAAATTTCGCTATATTCTCGATAGTTTTCATGCTCAATAATCGCATCAATATTATCTAAAAATAATAAACAACGATATTTGGCTAGTATCTTGATAAATTTTATCAGTTTTATTTTAAACTTATCTTCTGCCTTAAAACTAATATTCTGTGAAATAATATTACTTGTATTTTCCAGAAATTCTAGGGGTAAAGGGGGATTCAAAAAAGACCAATAGATAACACGATAAAATTCCTCTTGAATTTGCTCAATCAGTTTACAGACAAGAGATGTTTTTCCGATTCCTGCTATTCCGAAAATTCCGATAATTTTACACGGGGGACTATTTTGAAAAAACTTTTGTTTTAATAATTCTAGTTCTTTTTCTCTCCCATAAATCTGAGAAATATCAGGAATTAATCCGAAATTATCATAATTTATTTCTGTTTTAATTGATGAGTTTTCAAGACCGGGAGATTTACGCTTATCCCATTCTTCCTCAAATTTTTTCAAATTTTCTTCTGTTGATGAATGCCAAAGATTTAGGGTAAAGTGCAAATTTGCTACGCCTTTAGCTTGTTTGTATCTATTATCTGTTAGTATTTCCCATTCTTGTAAAACCTTAAGGTCATTTCTCATCTGTTCAACAGTAATGGCAGCCCCTAACTTTTGCTTAGTAATTCCATGACAAAAATCTGTTAATATTTTTAAAGTTGTATAGACAATTAGCTTAGGATGTGATGCACCTTCTGCAAGCCACCTGAAAGATAGGTGATTCGACCAATACTGATGATCTGGTGATTCCTTATTAACATGAGTTAATAGTCTTTCTAAGAAGATCAGAATTCTTTTTTTGACGTTAGCACTGGTATTGAGATTAGGCATAGTCTGAAATTTCACTTTTTAGGATTATAGCCTGATAATCTATTCACCGTCAATTAAGTTAAGTATGAAAAAAGTTAATACTTGTGTAACTAGATTGAAGAAAATTAATCATTAACTATTGATAAATAATCAGATAAAGATTTAATAGTTAGCAAATTTTTGGGAATTAATTGATCTCCAATTTCTATAGAAAGCTTAGTATATTCGGGTCGTGAATCAGATTGAGAAGGGAGGGAAACGTGATACATAGTCAATCGAAAAAATGGGTCAAAATTAACTAAGGCAGAAATAGCTCCCTCAGAATGTTGAGAAGCATATTTTTTATTAATTGTATCATCAGTTAAGGAAAAGTAATCAAAACTGCCCGGATGTCTATGCCATAGTCCAAGAACTTCTATGGGTTCTCGATAAAATCTGGCAATTTTGTTAGACAGGTGGTTGATATAAGCATTATCATACTCAAAATAGCCGGGGCGAAAGATAGGATTTAGACCCGAATCTAAGGTTTCTAAAATATACCATTTATTAGGGTTTCTAATTCCTAAAAAAATGCCACCTGTTTCTGTTTTATAGCTTTCATAAGTTTCAGCTGCAATCGCTAAAAATGATTTCTGGGAAAAAATAGTTTTGATATTCTGGTAACTTAACATTGTTTTTATTCTCTTAGTTATTCATCTTTTTTTCTGTCTAAGATAGATATTTATCAAACATTTATTTTAATAAAATTTCGTAATATAAATATCTTTTTTAGTTACAACTGCGATTAGCTTGTTGAATTAATCTGTGAATATTAGGTAATTCTGCCTGAGTTAAGCCGTAATATTCGATAGATCGATCATAAGAATAATAAGCTTGTTTAACTTCCTGTTTTTCTCGTTCTAAGAAATGTTCAACTTGTTGGGAATAGCGTTCAGCCTCTAAAGCATAATCTTTGGCTTTAACCAACTCCTCATTAGTTTTTTCTAAGCCTTGTACCTGTTTCTGCAAAAATTCTATCATTTTCTGATCGTCATCTTCATGGGGGTCAAGATAACGACGATTAAGGGTTTTGGCAGCCTCATCTTGCCATAGGCCTCGAATATCTTTACGATAGTCTTGCAGAGTGCGAGATCGCTGCTGCATCTTCCAAACAATATCTTCCATCATTTTTTATCCTCCAAAAATCACTAAAATTGAAAAGGACGGTTGAATTCAATCAGACTTTCTACTCGATATTCTATTTCTCTTGTTACCCCAATTTCTAAACATTGAGCGGAGTTTCCTTGCTTTTCCGCTCCTTTGAAATCATTTCGGGCTTCTTCGGTGAAATTGCGGGCATTATTTACGGCTAAAGACATTAAATCTGCCATTTCCTGCTCATTGCTTGCCTCTAATTGCGCTCTATCAACTTCCCGTCTAGCTGCATCTGCGTTTTCTAAACTACGTTCGGCAAAACTCAGGGCATTATGGGCATAATTTAAAGTAATATTCGCCTGATAGACGGCTGTTTGAGCATATCCGATGGCATTTCGACAACAATTAACCCTAGCTTGCGCTCGTGCGACTTCTTCTCTTGCTGCTTTTTCTTCTTCAATGGCTTTATTTAAGCGTTGGATTGCAGCTTGAACCGCATTTTGGGCTTGACTAACCTTAGCTTGCTGACCAGAACAATTGGGCGCATGATATCGTCCATCCTTGTCAGTATAGCCTGAATTTTGGCAACTGGTGAGGGCGGATTGTGCGCTTTGTAATTCAGATTCTGCACTGCGTAAAGTAAATTCTGCTTGCTCTCTTTCGTTTATGGCACGTTGTAATCGGTCTTCTGCCCTTTCTAACCAAGCTAACGCAAGACTTAGCTGAGTTTGCCAATGATTTAAGGTTGATTGCGCCTGATTTTGGGTATTTTGAGCTGCTGCCAAATTTTGTTGAGCTTTTTCTAAGACTTGATGACAATTAGATAACAATTGAGCAACTTCATCATTAGCCTGATCAACTAATTTTTGATCATTTTTAGCCTGATCTTGAATAATTGAAGCATGATACAGAGCTTGACTCACTTTTTCTTCACTTTGCCTTTGATGCCATGACATTTGATCCAGGGTATCACGGGCGGTTATTTTCCAGTATCTAAGTTCTTCAATTAAGTCATTGAGAAGGTTAATGAGAATACGGGGATCTTGAATAGTCATAATGATTAAGATTTATCGGGGATTTCTTGGATAAAATTGAGGATTTTCTGAACTTCTAGCCTTGAATCTTCCATTTCTGCCAAGGTTCTTGTCCAAAAACCTGTAAATTCTTCGGCGACTGATCCTTGAAAAACTTCATCAAGCGATCGCCATGCCGTATCGAGAAATTCCAATTCTTCGCTTAAAATCAAATAATATTGATTGAGTGCAGTTTGATAGGCTAAAAGGGCTGTTTTTCGGGAATTATCCACCGTTTAAATACCTCTCTAATACTTGTAATTTATGGTTTAAAAAATCATTATAGGTGGGAATTTGGCGACTATAATAATTATTAGTCTTTTCTTGCAAATCAAGCCACATTTCATCATGTTTTTGTCGTTTTTGGTCTTGCCAATGGGGAGAAAGATCCTCATAGGTGGTTTCCACTTCTCGCCACGCCGATTGAACGCGATCATGGAATTGTTCGAGGGTCTGTTGAAAGTGTTTGAGTTGTAAAAATGAGTGATCCATGGTTAAATTAAGCTTTAAGCTCTTTTGATTAAACTATTAGCAATTTTCTCTATTTGTTGCTTAAATTCGGGTGTAGATTCCGTACTATAAGGTTTAAAAAGAGTAGTGCGATCGCTATCCGTATCCCGATAAAGGGCTTTAATTGGAACATCTCCATCTGCTTGTAAACGTGAGGCTTGGCGATCACTAACAAAGGTGAAAGAATCATCTTCTGACATCTGTAAAGCGACTCTATGGCGAAAATAAGCTAAATTTCGCCGAATATCAAGGACATTAGAGAAAGCCTTGATCCCTGAAAAACTGAGGATGAGATGAATACCTTTACTCGGTCCTTCCTTCAATAATCGCTTAATTTGAGTAGTTAAGTGACTTTCTGGGCTATAAGACTGCTCATTGCTCCGTCTTAAGTCATCTACTCTATCTAATTCCGTCATGATGACGAAAATAGAAGGTTGAGTCATCAAGTCTGCTTCACTGAGTTGGTTTCTTTCGTCAAGTTGAAGAATTAAATTGTTCAAAATTGCCGTAATAATTCTATTTTCGCGGTTAAATGCCGTCGTAAAGCCCAAAGGTTTTAGAATAATCTGACATACTTCTTCCAATGCTAAATGCCATTGTGTACCGGATACACTGCGATCTACCACAACAAAACGAGTTTGTTGAAGATTGCCATTAATAGCAAGACTGGTCAAAATAGCCGATAGAATTCCATAACGGGCTGTATTATAGTCTCCACCGATAACTAGAACGTTTTCACTTGGACGACGGCGTAATATCAGCCTTGCCTGTTGCCTCACACTGAATTCTTGTCCTAGCCATGTTAAGACCGGGTATTCTGCACTAAACCAGTCAGAAATGCCTAATCCTCCTTTGTAGAAAGGTAAACGGGCGATTTTTTCCCAATCTTCTGAGGTTAACCATTTACCGTAATCTAAAATATGGCGTAATTGAGGATTATCTGCTAAATTAGGCTGAGAATCTCCATCAAAGACCACTGTTTCCGTGTAATCTTCTGGGGAGAGTTGATGAGCTTTTTGAGATAAAGCGTTAATGATCATATCTCGGCGAGATTTTTCGATAAATGCCACTTTCCCAAAATAATTAGAGTTATCATCGCCACTACGGTCATTAATAACAATTTTTCCAGGCAAATCACAGGTCATTAATAATTGTTTTCCTCGTTTTCCAAATTCTGTCAGGGCTTGAATTTCTGTTTTTGACATCTGCATTCCCATTCTCAGGTGAATATTACCCAAAATTCCCGTTTGATTCCGCATTCCTTCAGCCCCAAACCTTTGGGAAGCGAGTAACATATGAATACCCGCACTTCGCCCCTGTTGGGCTAAAATCAGTAGTTGACTTGAAGCAGTATCCTCTTTGTCGTTAAAAAATAACTCCTGATATTCATCAATAATTAGAAGAATACGGGGCATTTTGCCCTCTGGTTGTCCTAGTCGGCGATAACCTGCCAATTCTGACACCCCTAATCTTTTAAATAAGGCGTTACGTCGTTCTTTTTCGGCGATTAATTCAGTTAAAACACTACGCGATAATTCAGGGGAGGAATGTAAGGAAACTACTTCGGTATGGGGCAAATTGCGATAGGGGGCTAATTCTACGCCATATTTGCCATCAATGAGATAAAATCTTAATTCTGAGGGACTATAACGAGTTGCCAAGCCTAAAATAAGCCCATGATACAGGGTAGATTTTCCTGATCCAGTCATTGCTCCTAGCATACCATGAGCGCATTGATGACCTTCGCTATCTTTACCAAACCAAATATTTAATTGATCAGAACTTCCTCTTCCACCGATAGGTGTGGTTATCCATTCTTCACTACTATAATTCCACCAATTTTGCGGATCAATTCCTACTATATCATCCCAATCTAATTTTCGTTCGGGGGGTTTAGCTTGTTTAACTTTATCAAGTAATTGTTTTTGTAAATCCGCGTCGGGAATACTATCCGCTTTAAATTGAAGTTGACAAGATGTTGCTGTCTTTGACTGTTTACTGAGATCAATATAAAAGGCATTTTCAAACCCACTCATATTAATATCTCTAGGGAGATCAATATCTTGATTATAGTGAATAAACACATATCTTCCAGCTTCTGGTCCACTATTACCAATTTTTTGTAATTCTTCAATATCTCTACGGTCATATCTTTTAGGAAAATCTGCGACAAAAATCCCCTCAAATCTTTCATTGACTCGAATATCTGGGGGGAGTAAATGTAAGGCAGGAGACTGAGGATCTAAATAGGTTTCTTTGACGCGACGAATATCTTGAGTGACTTCTAATAAATCTCGATAAACTTCGCCACTATTTTCTCTAATCAAAGCCTCAGGAAGGGAACGACGCATTAAAAATGCACCCCCATTATTAACGGGATCACAGAAGGTATAACGTATTTGATAAGGAAGTAAAATAGCGGCACGAATCACAAGAGATTGCAGTAATTCTAGTCCCGTATTACGGGTATTATTGCTACAGCGAATAATAATAGTTTTATTCCCACCAATAAAGGGAGCAAATTCGGGAACACAAAAAGTGTTATTACTCGATCTTTGTTCAACTAATTGACCAATACGAATTAATTCTGTAGGCTCTAATGAGGATAATAAATTATCGTTAATGTTCCAATTTTCCCAACGATAATCTTGCCAACTTCCTATTATTTCTAATGGTTGCTGTTCTAAATAGGATTGAGTCGATAGATAGCTATCTTGGAGAAATTTTCCAAAATAATTAGGTAATTGTTCGCCGTTTAATTTACCATGATTGAACAAAGAAGCACAAACCCCTAAATAGTCGGTTATGCGTTGACTACTTTGTTCAATTTTTTGGTTTAACCCTTCAATTTGTTGTTGCCAAAACATAAGCATTATTCTCCTTGTTTAGATAATTTTAAAACATTTTTTTGAGTATTTAACTGATACAGTTGAGAAGAATTAGAGTCATCAGAGGAGTTATTGTTAGTAAAGATAAATAAAGTGAACAACAAGAAAGAACCCCCCACACTCAGCCCAATGATTAGCCCGATGATTAGGTTACGAGCTTTAATTTTTAAAGACTCTATCTCATTTTTGTGAGATTCTATGTTAGACTGTTCTTGGTTAATTTTACGGTCTGTTTCTTCTAATTTATCCAGACAAGCTTCAATTTCAGCCGGGGGTAATTGTTGAGAAGTTAAAGGGGAAATAGTCGTAACTTGACTTGGATTACTATAATATTTAGCAAAGCGTTTACTTAGGTCTTTTCGATTAGAATCAGCCCGATCATATTGTTGCCAAATTTGCTCTCTATTAGCAATCATACGAGCAATTGAATTTTGAATTGTTTTCATGTTTAAACCTCTGGGTTATTGTTAATTAATCAACGAGTTGAGGAATAGATAAATCACAGTCATGTAACCACATGGTTGTGCGTGAGGGTTGATAGAAAACTTGCCAAATTTTATCACCTCTATTATTGGTGTTAATAACACCTGTCAATGAGACGACTTGATCAACAATTAAATAACTTCCACGAGTCCCCTTCCTTGCGTCATAAACCCTGCCATCTTGTCGAATAAAATGATTGCTACAATATCCACTCCGATGAGGTTTAACAATAGCTACCACATTACGATAGTTATTTTCTTGATGACGACGCCATGTTTGAGCGTTTACTGGTAAGACTAAGCTGGTTAAACTGACAAGACAGGTGATAAAAAATAAATGAGTAATTTTCATATTTTTTGCTAAATTAATGAAAGAAATATTTGAGGTTAATTAAGACTTTTAGAAGCTTAATAACAATACATTTCATTCCAATTAGGAGTTAAGCTAAGATCAAAATCAATGCAATCTCGTAGGCGAGGTTTTCCATCAGATTGAATAGCAAATTCTTGAATGTAATCTGAGCCATGGGCAATAAATTTTACAGCAGCAATATCTTGACAATTAGAAACTATTCTATCGGCATAACTTTTCATTAAAACACGGGAAGCCATAATGTTTGAAACAATCCAACCACTTCTTTGATCACCAGAGGTACCAGTATTATCTAAGTAAGAACTTAATAACAGCATTAATTCATCTTTTCTATTAGTGGGATTCCCCTGATTGGTTACAGTCCCTTTTTCTACTATCACCTTTCTAACTCCTTTAGATTCTATTTCATTGACAATAGAATTAATAGTTGCTTGACAGCGAGATTGAGCTTTAAGTGGTAAGCTAAACCCTAGCTGACTCAGGATAAAAATAGATAAGATGAAGTTAATTTTTTTCATGATTTTCAATTCGCAAGATGGTCAATTAATGAAAACATTACTTACTGTTAAGCTTGACTAATTCTTGGTGAATACTAAAAACTAGAATCAATGATTCACAGAAAATTCGCCAGAATAAATTACCAATAATTAAAGTAGCGATTCCTGCTAAAGGTTCCACAAATAGTCCACTTAAACCTCCTAGGGTAATCATAAACAAGCCTAAGATATAGAGAAACTTGATAATGGTAATGCTAACCATTTTCCGAAAGGTAAAAAAGTCTTGCCAGAAACTGTTCATTAAACCCTCTTATTGGCTTAGAAAAAAGATAATTTTTGAGGTAGATTACGAATTATTTTCAGGTAATTGTAAGGAATCTTGAGTTCCTTTTAAAGATTTACGCGCCACCTCTCTTGCGTCTCTGCTTAATTGTTCTATGGCTTTTTTAGAAACTTGTTCTAACCACAGTCTAGTACCATAAGAAATTGCCATAAGAGGTAGAATTACCATTAAGGCATAAATCCATGCTATCGCCAACAAAGCAAGGATAATTAAGACAAACATAATGCCATAAATTCCAGCACCACCAACTCCTCCGAAGATAGAGGTAAAGATATTCATAACAGTGGTTAGTACCCAAATAACGCCATCGGATAGCGCAATCAAAACTTTTAAAGCAATATTTGTCTGTCTTTCATATTCCTTGATTAAGTCTTCAATATTGCGTTTATTAGATTCTAACGCATCCGCTACGACATTATAGACGTATAAAGATTTCCCTTCTCCATTGTTATCAATTCCAATAATATTACAGGACTGATTAACATCTGGATTGCTGACTTTAAGCGTTAAAGGATTTCCCAAAAGTTGAACTTGTTGTTGATACATAATACACCAAAACCATACAATTTATTCAGGTAAAGTGCGAATTCTAACCTATCGGTTATTCGACAAAAGCCAATCATCCACTTATTTCTAAGTTTCGGCTGAACAGGCCGCATCTGGTATGCCAGTATAGCTTGAGAATAATTTGGGAATCTACCCAAACTGGTATCAATTTTAAAATAGCCTCAAACCCTTATAGAGTAAGGAATATGACATCTAAAGCTGAGATTGACTTCGGGACACTTAAGGATATAGCCAATTTTCAGGATAATTTACCTTAAGTTCCCAAAATCTAGTATTTATCGGAAACCTATTGAGCTAGACTTCACACCGCAAACGCTTGCTTGTGTTTATGAAAAATCTGGTCAGCGTTGTGGTACTGATGCTTAATCATCCACTGCTCCAGTTCAATGAGATACCATTGACCGGCAAATGTTCCATATTTTAAGCAAACTTTTTCATTATCGTGTAGAGTGTGCTTAAATCCAAAACGTTCTTTATACAGTGCTTCAATTGTTTCGTCCCCTTTTGGATAAGTCGTGTAGGAAATTTCAGTGTGAGCAATATCATGTTTGTAAGTCAAGATAGCTCGAATCAATTGCTGATAAACAAGATAACTTGTTCCTTTTTTGCCAGTTCCCTTTTCATCATACAGAGAGAGACTTTCTCCGATGCTTGTTACATTTTTGGGTAACATCAAATGCTTTCCTGTGTGTTTTCCTTCACAAAATGTTGCCAGTTGACAAGGCAAATAGTAGCCATATTCAGCCAGAGAATAGGTATAACGTGCAACACCGATTACCTGAGAGGGATTCTGTTCAGGATAGGCTAGAAAAATAACCGATTGGTGAGTAAATAAATCGTCGATTTCTTTGCAATAATTTTGTGACTCAGGATAGCGATTCTTGAGAAATAAGAAATAGGATTCAATTTCTGCCGGTGTTTCCGCTTCCTTGACCAGATAACCTTTTACCTTTGGCACATCAAAAGAAAGTAAGGCTCTTTTGCTAAGAATCCAGCAGTTGCCAATGTTACTTAACACAATAAATCCAGCACAAGAAAACAGAATCTTCACATATTGCTCAATATCAGGGGTTTGGGATATATCATAGACAAAGAGAAGACCGTTATCCTGTAACATTCTTCGGACAGTCCTTAAAGTGAATAGGGGATCTTTTTGGGTGTAATTTGTGGTCTTTAGCGTTGCAAATGTTTGTGCCGTTAAGTCCTTTTCCTCGTTTGGTTTTAAATTAAGCCAACAAGAAAGTTGCTCATAGTGACGCTCTCGTATTTGACCGCTAAATAAGTGATTGACATCACCTCCATCCGACGACAGTAGCCGCACCGATGTAGATGATAATGAGATAAACTGTTTACCATTGGTTTGGTTGATTATTTGAGAAATAGCCATTTTGCTACCCTTAAGAAGAGGACAACGAGCAATGAGGCTCTCTTCATTGGGAGTAAAGCGATAGAAATCCTTAGATTTCTACGGAGAAGCAAGCAAAACGATGATTTTTGGGCGCAAAAAGCAAAAGAAGCTGGAATTAGAAAGAATTAGAAAGCTTGAATGGCTTCCTATACCTATAATTGAGCAAATAGCTGATATGTGCTTAGTCAGATTAGAGAAAATTTTTTCAAAAAATGAGAATTTCTGGGGATAATTGATCAACAATAGAGAAATAAACTTATGTAGATTGAATAGAGAGCAATGAAGTTAAAACTCTCCGTAGCGGGACTTGAGCAAGTCAAAACCCGATGGGCGCAAAAACAAAAAGAAGGCTGGACTAGAAAATACTTATGCACCGAGGCTAGTCAATTTGCCAAACCCGATGGGAATTGGGAGGAAATTTCAAATGACCCAGCCCACACTTATTACTCTTATTACGCCGACAACTGCTCACCAGAGACTTTAGATCATTTTTTGAGGGGTAAAAACATTCAATCGGAAGGTTTTTTCGCCTTTTGTCGAGCTTTGAACATCGACCCTTCAAAAGTCGCAGATCTAGATAATCTTTTGCAAAAACTGACTCAAGATATCGAGCCTATTTGGGTGGGGCGAGAGTCTCTTCAAAGTGATTTACTGGAAAAACTAAGAGGCGATTGTCGCATTGTCGTAATTACGGGAATAACAGGTATTGGAAAAACTGCCCTCGCCTACAAATTGGCCTTAGCTTTGTGTCAAGAAGGGTTTCCTCCTGAACTGCCTATTGATTTTGATGGGTTTAATCAACGGGAGGATCAACAGTCGCAATCAGAAGCACAAAACTTTATCAGCACAGCTATTGATTTACTCAATCGTGGCGATGAACCTGTTACGGCAAAACAAGCAAAAAACCCAGAACAATTATTAACTCAACTGGTTAATCATCTGAGCAATAATCGTCGATTGATTTGGTTTGATTCAATGGAAAATCTTTTACAAGGAGAAAAACAAGATGGCAGTAATCGCTTTAAAGACCCCCTCTGGCGAGTCTTTTTTCAAAAGATATTAGAAGCCGAAAATTGTCAGACTCGAATTGTGATAACTTCGCAGGATAAGCCTGAAGATTTTGAAACTTTTAGTCAAGATCAATATTGGCATATTCAGCCATTAATGGGATTAGAGGATCAGGAAAGTTTACAGTTATTTGAACGTTTATTTCAACAAGCAGAAGTCGAATTAATTCTTCATGGACGTAACCTTGCTTACCTTAAAGAGATCGGAAAACTTTATGAAGGACATCCTCTCGCTATCCGCTTAATTTCTGGTGATATTATTGATAGACTGAATGGAGATATAAGCACTTATTATGAGGAGAATAAATCCCGATTTCGACGATTAAGAGAAATGATTGATGAAGCTCAAAAAGCCAATCCTGATGATTATTACAAAGTTAACTTAATGACCAAACAATTACGAAAACAACTGCTAGAGGAGGAAGTCGAAAGAACAATAGAGCGACTTGAAAACACTTTTAAAACTGCTTATTTATTGCTTATCTATGGTTCTACTTATTCATCTTTTGAATTTAAAAATGCGTGGTTTGAAAATCTTCAATTATTTTCAGAATACGAGGAACAAGATTTAGACCTAGCTCTTTTTACCTTGTTTAACCGTTATTTAGTAGAAACTCAAAAACAACTGGGATATGAACCACATATCAAACAGCACAGTTTAATTCGCAATGTTGCTTTCAAGCGTCTAGTATCTACCCAAAGAAAAGAAGGAAACCCAAATCATGAATGATTTTAAATCTCCTCAATTAAGAGTCAAAGAACGTCTCACAAGTATCGATTTTACTGTTTTTGGAGAACTCGCTCAAGTCAAACAAAAAGGGGAAATTTTAGGGGCGACAGGAAGTCATTTTGAAAAAGCACATTTTGGCGCATTCATCTGGCATTTAATTGGTTATGAACGCCATATTAAGGATAAAATGGGACAGCAGCTCTCTATTCAAGAACGGGCAAGTCGTTATGTGGAAGCATTTCTCTGTCTATGTCGATTAGGTTGGTATAAAGAAGCTAAATCTTTATTTTCTTTACCCTTAGAAATTCATGACCCAACTTCTTTCCCTTTGCACAAACAATTACGCATCTGGGGACGCTATGAAGATGGCATAAAACTGTGTAAAGAATTATTAGGAAATCTTGACAATGAAACCGATTTTCTCTGTTTAAGTGAACTTGGTTATATGTATCGAGAATTAGGAGAATTTGACCAAGCAAAAAATTA
>NZ_SFBO01000040.1:0-9374 GCF_007095705.1 Microcystis sp. Msp_OC_L_20101000_S702 | reverse complement strand
AATATCACCACGGCTAATGATGCCGAAACCCGCTTTAAACTCTGGAAGGGCAGAAAAGCGGCTTTTGCGGCGGCGGGGAAAATTAGCCCTAATTATTTTGTCCAAGATGGGGTGATTCCCCGCACTCAATTGGTCTATGTTCTTCAGGAAATTAAGGCTTTAAGTGAAAAATACGGTTATAAAATCGCCAATGTTTTCCACGCCGGAGATGGCAATTTACACCCGTTGATTCTCTACGATAACAAGGTAGAGGGGGCCTGGGAAGAAGTGGAGGAATTAGGCGGTGAAATTCTCAAACTTTGTGTGCGGGTTGGCGGCAGTTTATCGGGGGAACACGGTATCGGCATCGATAAAAATTGTTATATGCCCGCCATGTTTAACGAGATTGACTTAGAAACTATGGGCTATGTGCGGGATTGCTTTAATCCCAAGGGTTTGGCTAACCCGGGGAAATTATTCCCCACCCCGCGCAGCTGTGGGGAAGCCGCTAATGCGAAAATACAAGGGTTTGCGGGGGTGGATGTGTTTTAGGTTATCGGTAAGTATTGACTGATGACTGATTACAGTCCAGCTTGGGGTGCTAGGGGCAGATTGATATTAGAGGGGAAAACTGGGACTTGTCTTTCCAGAAAACGCTGAATGATTAATTCTCGGAAAATCTCTAGGTCTTTTTGCCATTGTCCCAGATATTGTTTGAGCAGATTGAATCGATCGCGGCCCTCGGCCAGATTATAGTTAAAGTTGCCGGCAAATAATAGCGCCCCTAAAATTTTGCCATCGGGTAATTGTAATTTTGCCTCGTTAATCGCCACGGATAGCTGAGAGGTTTCTAACTGATAAAATAGATTGATGCCGGCTTGTAGGGGGGCCGTACCGAAATTGTGCCAGGGACCGGGGGCCAGAAGAGTTTCGGTGATATATTTTTTAGCGGCATCGGGGCTACTGGGGAGAGGAACAATACTTTTCGGGGCGATATTCAGGGCTTGATATTCGGCTAAAGGGAGTTTATCTAGATATAAACCGACAATTTCTGGCAGTTTCAGGTTCAGGCTATCGGGGGATTTAATTATCTCCACAAAGGTAATTTTCCGGGGTTGGGCGACGATGCTGATGCCATTTTGAAAATTAACTTGAGCGTAATTGGGATTGAGTACCGGCTGGCCATTTAATTCCCAGTCGGGGGGAACTATTCCCGAATATTTGAGGAAATCAATCGTTAGCATGGCGGGATTGAGGCTTTTGGCGGTAATTGCGATGGCAAGTTCTTGTATTTCCCGCAAACTAGCCAGTGGTTGATTGGCGTTATTGTCAGTAGTGGCAATCATCAATTTTCTCCTTGGATATTTATCTTTTCTTTCTAAGTGGGTGGGGGTTAAAAATTGTTCAGATATCCCCCTTATTAAGGGGGGATTAAGGGGGGATCGGTACCCCCCTTATTAAGGGGGGATTAAGGGGGGATCAAAGACAAAATCTATCTTCAATTTAATTGAAACCACTTAAGCCCCCCTTATCAAGGGGGGCAGGGGGGATCCCCCCGCCTATCGGCACCCCCCTTATCAAGGGGGGCAGGGGGGATCGAACCTAAAATCCATTTTTAATTTAATTATAACCAGCTACTTACTTAGGGTTACAGTTAAATTATTCCGGGTCTCGGTGGCTTAGTTACTAATCAACTCAGACACAGGACAAGAGAGCCATTCTAGATAAGTATTACTCAATTCTTTCACCGCTAATTCATAGAATCTCTGACCGTGTTCGGGAGTCGCTAAAGCAGGATTGGAACCCATACGACCATCGGGGTAATTTTGGCGAAAATTAGCCGCACCGTAAATATCATGACCAGAAGCTACTTTTTCCGATAAAAAGGCATTTTTAAGGCTCTCAGGGTAAAGATACTGAGTTAACGCCACTTCGCTCGGTGTAGCGTGGGAACCCTCCTGATATCCATACAATTCTTTGGCTAAAAGATAAACTTCTCGCACCATAAACCAATTGGCCACTTGACATTTAACCTCGTTTGTGTTAGGCAAATTGAGGGTATCCAAATGATAATAGGTTTCCGAAAAAGCGGCTTTTAGGGTGGCAATATTGCCCCCGTGACCATTAATAAAGAAAAATTGACGAAAACCGGCTCTAGCTAAACAAGTCACATAGTCGAGGATGACTTGAATCAAAGTGCTAGGACGAAGACTAATTGTACCGGGGAAAGCCGTGTGATGTAGGGCCATACCCACATTTAAGGTGGGTGCTACCATTGCTCGTACCTGTGTCCCTACTCCTTTAGCGATCGCCTGAGCACAGAGAGCATCTGTACCAATCAGTCCCGTCGGCCCATGTTGTTCCGTGGAACCAATAGGAATAATAATTCCCTGAGATTGTTCTAGATAGGATTCCACCTCTAACCAGGTGGATAACTGTAATAACATTCGGCTCTACCCCCCCGAGTGCAGGTTGACCAATTGAGATAAAATTAGGACGAATAATCAAGTATTTTTATGTTAACCCTTGACACCCCCCCCTTGTCGGCGAGTACGGATTTCGTTCCCAATCATCGGATTTTAATCGTTGAAGATGAAGAAGTGATTCGGGATATGATTATTTTGGCTTTGGAAGAAGAAGGTTACGAGGCGCTCGGTGTTAGTGATGGTCGCGCTGCTTTAGAATTGCTGCAAAGTCAAGAATCTAGTAATCACGGTGAATCTCGGTTTGATTTGGTCGTTTTGGATTTAATGCTACCCCAAATCAGTGGTCTTGATATCTGCCGTCTGTTGCGCTATCACGGCAATATTATCCCGATTTTAATCTTAAGTGCTAAGGCCAGCGAAACCGATCGAGTTTTGGGTTTAGAAGTGGGTGCCGATGATTATCTGACTAAACCCTTTAGTATGCGCGAATTAGTCGCTCGTTGTCGCGCTCTGATTCGTCGTCAAGGATTTACTTCCCTAGCTGCCGCTCCCGTGCGAAAATTCCGCGATGTTCTTCTTTATCCCCAGGAATGTCGGGTGACGGTGCGAGATGAAGAAATTAACCTTTCTCCTAAAGAATTCCGTCTCCTCGACCTATTTATGAGTTATCCGCGCCGAGTTTGGTCAAGAGAGCAGTTAATTGAACAAATTTGGGGGCCAGATTTTTTAGGAGATACCAAAACCGTCGATGTTCACATTCGCTGGTTACGCGAAAAACTGGAAATCGATCCCAGTCAACCGGAATACCTGATTACTGTACGCGGTTTCGGTTATCGTTTTGGCTAGGTGAGCGATTATATTTTCAAGTTTAGCGATCGCCGCTTTCTGGGATAATGACTATTTTCGCTTTTATTTTCGGAGTAGTTTTAGGTTTGAGTATTTGTTATTGGCAAGTCTCACGCTTAAATAGAGAGTTAAAGCGAACCCTAAGCGCTCTCTCGGATTCGGTGGATTTGTCGGCCTCTTTTCCCGTTACCTCCCTAGTGCGTCGAGAATTACAGTTTCTCTCCCAAAGTCTGCAAGAGCGAGAAAAGAGTTTAGAAATTCAGAAATCCTTGCTAGAACTAGCGCCGATCGCCTATCTTCATATAGATGCCGATAATCAACTGCTCTGGTGTAATCAACAGGCAATTACCCTCTTAAAACTCGATCGCTGGCAGCCAGATCAAGTGCGTCTGCTGCTGGAATTGGTGCGATCCTACGAATTAGATCAATTAATTCAAGAAACTCGCCAAAAACAGAGTCCACAGGTGCAAACTTGGACTTTTTACCCGACTAATTATCCTGTCAACCCCATTAGCGATCGCCAAGTGATTGCTCCTAAATCGATTGCCTTGAAGGGTTACGGTTATCCCTTGCCAGAAGGTGAAATCGCTGTATTTATCGAAAATAGACAGCCTTTAGTGGAATTATCGCAAAATCGCGAGCGAGCTTTCTCTGACTTAACTCACGAGTTACGCACTCCCTTAACCTCCATTTCTCTCCTTACCGAAGCTTTACAAAAACGCCTCCAAGCTCCCGAAAGACGCTGGTTAGAACAAATGGGGAAAGAAGTGGAGCGTTTGAGTCAATTAGTCTGCGATTGGCTAGAAATCAGTGAATTACAAGCGGATGCGGGGCGATCTTTACAATACCAGATGATTAATCTAGAGGAATTAATCAGCGCTGCTTGGCAGACTGTCACCCCAATAGCCGCCCAAAAACAGATTAGCTTAGATTATTCCTCTCCGGTGGATTGGACGGTAGAAGTCGATCACTCTCGTCTGCTGCAGGTTTTCCTGAATCTCTTTGATAATGCCATTAAGTATAGTCCCGATCAGGGGAAAATTCGCCTAGAAATTCGGGAAATATCCGATACTATCGGGGAAAAATGGCTGAAAATTGACGTTATCGACAACGGGAAGGGATTTAATGAAGCGGATCTACCCTACGTTTTTGATCGCCTCTTTCGCGGTGATCCTTCCCGCACCCGTCAAAAACAAGGCACAAAGGATTATAGTACCGGTTTAGGTTTATCGATTGCCAAAGAGATTATTCAAGCCCATGGCGGTTCGATCGTCGCTCAAAATGATCCTAACACCGGCGGCGCTCGCCTACAAGTCACTCTCCCCCATCAAAAAAAGGAGGTGGGGTGATGGGTGTGGGGTGTGGGGAGAAAAAAAATCTGTCAAGTTCTCTGGACAACTGTACAAAATCGAAAATTTTCTTGTTATCACTGTAGAGAAAGAGTAGTTTTATGTTAAGCGAATCCGACCGTGAGCCTATCCAAAGAAACCAATCATCCTGATCGCACCTATTTCGCTCGTTCTCTCCAGCGATTGGAACAGGATGTGCTGAGAATGGGAACCTTGGTCGAAGAATCCTTTCGTCTTAGCCATCAATCCCTTTTTGCTAGGGATTTGGAAATGGCGAAAAAAATCCCCCCCCTTGACAAGGAAATCGATCGCTACTACCGTCAAATCGAGTTAGATTGTGCCACTCTCATGACTCTACAGGCTCCCGTAGCCCAAGATTTGCGGCTTTTAAGTGCTTTTATGCAATTAGTGCGCGATTTGGAACGTATCGGCGATTATGCTAAGGATTTAGCCGAAATAGCACTCAAGTTATTCGCCTACACTCCCCACGATTGTATGGGTGAGATCGAGGCTATGTCCCACCATGCTCAGTATATGTTAGCCACGAGCCTTGTCGCCCTGGCCGACCTCGATCAAGAAGCCGGTCCAAAGGTCAAAGAACTAGATAATACGGTCGATCGAGCCTATGATTATCTCTATCACACTCTCGCCCATCAAAGAGATATCAAGGGTGTGGTGGAACCAATCTTGCTGATGGCTTTACTAATCCGTCATCTGGAACGCATGGCCGATCACGCCACCAATATCGCCCAAAGGGTATCCTACATCGTTACTGGACAGAGAGGCTGAGGGTGCGGGTGTCCTGAGTTTATTTCTCTCGAACTCTGGCCCGCGCTTTTAGCGTTTACGACTCAGGGGGTTTAAAATTTCACTTAACCCCTCTCCCAAGAGGGATAAACCCACCACCATCGTGGTCATTGCTAATCCGGGGAATAAAGTCGTCCACCAGATACCTGTAGATAAATCCGCCAAAGCTTCCTTGAGATCATGACCCCATTCCGGCACTTCTTCCGGTAATCCTAAGCCTAAAAAGCCTAAACCGCCTAAAACAAGGATCGCATCCGCTGCGTTGAGGGTAAAAAGAACTGGGACACTCTGGACGACGTTAAAGAAAAGATATTTTGATAATATCCGGCTAGGACTGGCACCGATCGCTCGTGCCGCTTCGATAAATAACTCATTTTTAACGCTGGCGGTTTGATTTCTGACCACGCGAAAATATTGGGGAATATAGGCAATGCTAACAGCGATCGCTACATTGAGGATACCACGACCCAAAACGAAGGCGAGAGCCACCGATAATAATAACCCCGGCAAGGTGTAGAGGGTATCCATGAGAAAGAGGAGAACGCGATCGATTTTACCTCCCAAATAACCGCTAATTAGTCCTAAAGGAACCCCGATGACTAAAGATAATCCTGTGGCCAAAAATACCACGGACAAGGCCGCTCGCGCCCCGAATAGGGTGCGGGAAAAGACATCATAACCGCGCACATTCGTCCCGAACCAATGCCCGGAACTGGGGGCTTGTAGGGGATAATTGCTTAAAATGTCGGTTGGATCCTGAATCAGTCCGAACGCTTGCAGAAGGGGCGAAAACAGGGCAATCAGGATAAAAATAATTGTCAATACCAACCCAACCCCTAGTAGTTTAGTGGTTAGGTTGGGTTTCAGAAAAGGATCGATCGGCAATTTAACAGGAGTCATCGACAAAATTTAGCCATTGCATAGAACGCTAATTGTACAAGAGCAGTGTTTTTTCAAACAGCCGGGGCCGAAACGACCATAAACCAGAGCAAGACTGCTAAAGCTAAAACAGTTAGTTTAATCAGGACATAAAGCAGTCCGTTGGGATAAAGGAGATCGTGAAACATATTGCCTCCTCGGGAGAGAGTAGCGATTGTCCCTCTCTATCTTTGATCCTAAGTCTTTTTCTGTTCACCTGACGCACAACTTAACAAAACGTGCGATTATAGGGAAAAAGATTTTTTTTACTAGCTATGGCACTACTGACCACAGGAAAACCATTTATTCGCGATCTGGAACAATACGGTGCTTTAGGTGTTTACGCACCCTTAGAAGGGGGTTACGAGGGACGCTATCAAAGACGTTTACGGGCCACTGGTTACAATGTCCTGCATATCACCGCTAGAGGTCTAGGCGATTTAAGTGCCTATCTTACCGGCATTCATGGAGTCCGTCCCCCCCATTTGGGTAAAAAAAATATTGGTCGGGAAGCAGCCGTGGGACCAGTTTATTTTATTCCTCCCATTGCTACCTATCAATTGGAAAATTTACCTCCCAAATCTAAAGGTTTAGTGATTTGGATTATTGAAAGTTTTGTTTTATCCTCGGAAGAAAAACAATACTTAATTAATCTTAGTCAACAGGAACCCCGGTTAAAATTTGTCCTAGAATTGGGTGGGGAAAGATATTTCCGTTGGCAACCTTTGAGCAAATCTTTAGTCGCTGCCTAAATTACCGAAATAACACGGTTATTTAAATATCTCATCCTCAAACCCTCTCCCCGGAGAGGGAAACTTCAATTCTTGAGAGTTTGTTGTTCCTTTCTCACCCTTTGGTAGCTATTTATTTAATTTTCTTAATTTTGCGAGTTGGCCTAGGGGAATTTGCCATAATATGGGATATCGTTGCCGCAAAAAACCTAGGAGTTAGATCGTGACAGTGAGAGTTCGTATTGCCCCCAGTCCCACCGGAAATTTACACATTGGAACCGCACGCACAGCCGTGTTTAACTGGCTTTTTGCCCATCATCACCGGGGTAAATTTATCTTGCGCGTGGAAGATACAGATTTAGAACGTTCTCGACCAGAATATACCGAAAATATTCAAGCGGGCCTACAATGGTTAGGACTGAATTGGGATGAAGGTCCTTTTTTTCAAACTCAACGCCTTAATTATTATCGTCAGGCCATTCAAACCCTGCTCGATCGAGGTTTAGCCTATCGTTGTTATTGTACCCCGGAAGAATTGGAAAAAATGCGGGAAGAACAAAAAGCCCGTAATCTTGCCCCCCGTTACGATAATCGTCACCGTTATCTCACCCCCGAACAACAAGCTCAATTCGAGCAAGCGGGGAGAAAAGCAGTAATTCGTTTTATTATTGACGATGATCGAGAAATTATTTGGCAGGATTTAATCCGGGAAAAAGTTATCTGGAAAGGTAGTGATTTAGGTGGCGATATGGTGATCGCTCGTACCTCAGAAAATGCGGAGGAAAACTTCGGTCAGCCTCTCTATAATTTAGCGGTAGTTGTTGATGATATCGATATGGAAATTACCCATGTTATTCGTGGGGAAGATCACATCGCTAATACGGCTAAACAAATTCTTTTATACGAAGCTTTAGGGGCAAAAGTGCCGGAGTTTGCCCACAGTCCTTTGATCTTAAATCAGGAGGGTCGCAAGTTATCTAAACGGGATGGAGTCACTTCGATCGATGATTTCCGAAAACTGGGTTTTTTGCCGCAAGCTTTGGTTAATTACATGACTCTCCTCGGTTGGACTCCTCCCGATTCCACTGAAGAAATTTTTACCCTTGAAGCGGCCGCTGAAGTGTTTAGTTTAGAACGGGTAAATAAAGCGGGGGCAAAATTTGACTGGACGAAATTGGATTGGATTAATAGTCAATATCTTCATCGTTTAACCGGTGAGGAATTAGTGCCTTTACTTCTCCCTTACTGGCAAGAAGCAGGGTATAATTTTGATGCTGAAACCGATCGCGCTTGGTTGATCGGTTTGGCTACTCTCATCGGTCCGAGTTTAACTCGTTTAAGCGATGCTGTCGCTGAAAGTCGCTTACTTTTAACCCCTGTGGCGAATTATAATCAGGAGGCTTTGAGTCAATTACAATTAGAGGGAGTTAAGGATATTATCAAGGATATTCTCGCCGCTATTACTCCCGATTTGACCGGAGAAGCTGCTAAGGGAATTGTGGAGACAACCACTAAAACCCATCGGGTTAAAAAAGGTCTGGTGATGAAGTCTCTACGCGCCGCTTTGATGGGGGAGTTACACGGTCCGGATTTAATGCAGTCTTGGCTACTTCTCAATCAAAAAGGTTGGGATCTATCCCGTCTTCAGCAAGCAGTAAATAGTTAAATTGATCGGCTATCAGTTATCAGAAAATTTCTTGTATATTAGGGTTGACAAATGCCCTAAGATTGCTATATACTTTCTGGTATAATGGGAATCCGTGTCGCCCTGCATACCCTGCTCGTGATCAATTACTGAGGGGACGGGGGCGGATTTTTAGGTTTTGGCTCTTCTCGACTTTGTGTGATAATTTTTGCTTATGGAATCCTGAAGTGTTTATCGGGCAGAACTTTTATACTAAATCTGGTTATTAAAAACTGATTATTTATTCTCCGTTTTGCATGAGTGCCTCTCCTGATATTTAGCCTATACCCAAGGGATTTAGTATTACTTCCGACTTGATCACTCAATCCAAGCTTTTGGGGGGTTCTGCCCCCCAAACCCCCCGTGCATTAGTTTTTCGGTGGGATGCTTACACGCAGCTGCTGACACATCTGTAATCATTTAAGAGTCACTCCCGCAAGTGGAGTGCCTCTCCTGATATGTAGCCTATATTCAACGGATTTAGTATTAGGACTATTTTGCGGAAGAGACTATCAGTATAACTGGACTTCCCCGTTGACAAAAGGCCATAACCTGTGCTGTAGAAGGGATTAAGAGAATTTCCGCCGCCCCGTTACTGGGTACAAATCAGGGAAACTCCCAATAAATCTAACGC
>NZ_SFBO01000004.1:0-9121 GCF_007095705.1 Microcystis sp. Msp_OC_L_20101000_S702 | reverse complement strand
CATGATCAAGCTAGAGGTTTAAAGACTGATCGGGTTCCAATTATTTTTATTCATAAATATTTTACACAATTCATACCAGGTAAGCAAGAGAGCTACGCCACTACTACCGAATCATTACCTTCTTGTCCATTAAGAAATGTTACAAATTACATGGGTATATTAAGAAAAGTTAAGGGGCGTATCCATTGATGGATAAGGGTTTTAGGCTATTATAGTATATATGTATGGGGGAAGTTCAGTTTTTAACGGCAGCAGGTTACTTTTTAGGGAAAAATTACCCCCTTGTGGAAGAATATCTGGCTCCGGTCTCAAAAATAGCTCTACTTGTCCTGGTTATCTGGTTTATCCTCTGGATTATCCGCAAACGTAACCGCCGGTATGAGTAAGTTTTGATGATAGGTGGTGCGTTACGACGGATTGTCACTTTCCAGTCACACCAGCAATTTTTGCCGTCTAACGCACCCTACGTTTTACTGCTTACCTTCTCGGCGAATATTTTCTAATAAAGGAGTATCTTTACATAAAAAGTCTTCTTCAGATATGGGCAAAACTGAGATGAGTTGATCGTATTTAAGGTTAATTTGATTTTTCACTTCTCCCATACGGAAAATTTCATCTCCAGGAGAAACTGGACTTTTTAAAATTACCATGATATCAATATCAGAGTCTTCTGTTGCATCCCCTCTTGCTTGAGAACCGTAGAGAACTAAGTTTATTAATTTATCGCCATAGATTTTTTCTAGTGCTTGGCGAAATTCTGTGATGATTTTTTCGAGTTTTTTCATAATTTATCAATTTTAGACCTTCAAACCATTCTTCCCAAACTTTAGCCCCATCTTCTTGCGGTTTGTCATTAGCTATTTTTTAACAAAGCCTCCCCTTTTGAAGTCAATTCCCAACGATCACGCGGCGATTCTTTTTCCACATAACGTTTGACTAAGCCTCGCTGGCAAAGATTTTTTAAGACTGTCATCATATCAGGTTCTCTAGGAACATCTCGGCGGGAAAGTGCGTTAGCTAATTCGTACCAACTCCATTTTCCTTTTCCTTTTTCAACTAATTGGAGAAGCACCAATTCAAGTTGGGTTAACTGTACGGTATCTTTCATGATTAATCCTCTATACTTGGGTGAAATAAAACGCCAAATCCTTCTTTTAAACCATAATCTTCAAGGGTTGCTGTGTGAGCATTATTCCACAATTTGTAAGCCAGATCGGGATCGGGTGGCTGTCCAGTGGGATAGCCTAGTTTTTTATTTCTTGATAGGATAATTTAAGAATTTTACCTCCCGCTTTAGATGGTTCAAATAGCCTGCCGCTAATAGCTCCTGTCTCTTGCATTATAGATTAATTCATCAGTCCTTTATTTTGATTTTTTAATTTTAGTAACAGCTATTTTTTATGAGAACAACCTTCCCCAAAATTACTTTTCAAGATTTTTCACCTGATTAAGGGCATCTTGGTAATCAACCATCTTGTTCTGTTGCGCGTAAAGTTGTGCCGCTTGATTGTAGTCAGCGATCGCACCTTGCTTGTCTCCTAAGTCAGACTTGGCAATCCCGCGATTGTAGTAGGCATCAGCATAGTCGGGTTTGATATTAATGGCTTGATTGTAGTCTGCGATCGCACCTTGGTAGTCTCCTAAGTTATACTTGGCATTCCCACGATTGTAGTAGGCATCAGCATAGTCGGGTTTGATATTAATGGCTTGATTGTAGTCTGCGATCGCACCTTGCTTGTCTCCTAAGTTTTTCTTGGCAATCCCGCGATTGTTGTAGGCAAGAGCATAGTCGGGTTTGATATTAATGGCTTGATTGTAGTCTGCGATCGCACCTTGCTTGTCTCCTAAGTTTTTCTTGGCAATCCCGCGATTGTAGTAGGCAAGAGCATAGTCGGGTTTGATATTAATGGCTTGATTGTAGTCAGCGATCGCACCTTGGTAGTCTCCTGATTCACCTTTGTTATAGGCACTGTTAAGCCACTCCTCGGCGGTCAATTGTACAGTTTTGGGGTGTAACTCTGGCTTAACTTGGGTAATGCCCCACTGTAGCCGATAAAAAGCCGTAGCATCATCAATCTGCTCAAACTTAACCCAATTAAGTTCTTGTAGGAATAGTAAATCACTAGGAATATTATTAACCCCTGGTAACAAAACAGGAATAACAGGAATTTTTTGATTAACAAATTTAGTAATAAGCGATCGCAGTTCCATGACCTGCCACGTTCCTAATCCCTTAGTACCAATAATAATAGCTGCCGATTTAATCAGGGGAATAGCTTTTTGAATTTCATCCTGAAATGACATCCCTGGTGGGATTTGTTCCTCATCTAGCCAAGGTTTTAACCCTCGTTCCCTCAGTTTTTTAGCGATCACCCTTACTTGCGGTTTATCCACACTATTATGAGCCAGGAAAACATCAAACTGCTGAGACATTTAAAGAACCTCCTCCCCTAATTTTCAACCCCAGCAATCTCTGCTAGAGCCAGTGCATACCGACTTAAATCCTGCCTGAGAGCCTCTAACTCCCTTCGCAATTCAGGTTCTTCTGTCCATTGCTGCTCGTATTCCTTGGGACTGACATCAGCAGGGCGCTTGACCTCCCAAACCTGCAAGCGAGGATGCCACTTGGCTAGAAAACGGCGCAAACCCCGATTCAGGACAGCGATCGCAATACCGCCCACTGAATTGCGAGAAGCCCCCACATCGGGACCAGCTTCCTTGAGAATCTCGCGGGTTGTCCCAAATAAACTATACAGCGAGTTCAAATCCTCACGCAGCAGCCCTTCTTCCCCCTCCAGTGGCTCTACAGCAATGCGCGTCACCAATTCCACATAAAGTGACCATGCAGCCCTTCTCTCAGTCGGATCTGCCTCCCATTCGGCTGAACCAATACCAAAAGGAAGACTGACAGACACTTTCTTCAATACAGCCGGATCGCCCTTCATCTGTTTCCCCTCGCCTCAGCCTCTAATGTTGCCATTCTCCTTTCCAATTATATGACGGGATTTAGCTTATTACTCCCAATATTGGGCTGGGTGGAGAGTGGCGATTGTCCTGAAAAAAACGGCTCCGACTAGATGCAGAAATCGTTAGAATAATCAAAGAATGACTTCTCCTGAACGATAGTCATTTCCGAAACACAACAGGCTCTTTTCTTCTCTCTGTCTCTAGTTAAATTTGTCACCATTGGGCAAAAATTAGCCAAAATGAGCCAAATAACCTCTCGAAAAGTTCCTCTGGGAAGTTCGATTTTTCCTCATCAACATCGCCTTTCTGCTGAAGAAATAGCGAAAATTGAGGCTGAGGATAAAGCTTTAGCTCGGCGTTGTCGAGAGATTTTTGACCGCGTTTATCCACAATTAGCAGGGGAATATTATGACTGGTTTATTGTCATTGAGCCTGAGAGTGGGGACTATCGCTGGAGCAAATTCTTGATGAAGATTTTCTGCCTTTTTAAATATGATTGTTCCAAACTTACCGTACAAAATCAAAAAAAGAAGACAATTATTGCCGACCAATAAAAAACAATTTTGAGGCAGAATGATAAAGTAGATCATGTTATCAGAGCGATCGCCGCTTGGGATCAAGGTTCTGGTCGGTAATGCGTTATCCTCAGAAAAGAGAAACTCAACTGTACTAGGCATGAGCAGATGCCCCTTGGTCATCCTGAATCATCTGCATCAGAATGTTTGCAGCTGCCGTTGCGTCCTAGGGCGACCAAATTGGGTACTCTGATGCGGAGAAGATGAATTGTAGTTCAGCGTCTGGGATTTGTGTGGCCAGGAGTTTGAAGAGTGATAATTTGTCTGACTGGCCCAGATTGTTGACCAGAGGAATTAACTCAGCGAGTGACATGGTTTAAACTTCTAGAGGTGCGAGAATAAATTCTCAATAAAATCTTAATTGGGGGTATTATCTGGAAAAATTCGTCTAGTATATAGTCAGAGAGAGTTTTAAATAGTTTAGAAACATTCTTTGGTATGTAAAACCTATGGAAGTTAGAGAGATTAAAATTCGTGTTGACGCGGAATCGGCCGAAATTTATGAATCAGCTATATTTGCTGATCGCCAAAAGCTTGATGCTCTTCTTAGTTTGAGGTTGAAAGAATTTGCTAGAAAACGCCGCCCACTAGAGGCTGTTATGAGTGATATCAGTCGGAAAGCACAAGCTAGAGGCTTAACTCCCGAAATTTTGAGTAATTTGCTAAGTGAGTAAAGTGAGATACGTTTTTGATACCAACGTGATCATTAGCTCTTTGCTGTTTGAGGGCAGTAATCCTGACTTGGCAATTAGGTATGCACTCCAAAATGGCAACATTTTGTTCTCATTAGAACTAATAGAAGAAATTGACGAAGTTCTCAGTCGTGCAAAGTTTAGAAAATATATCACAGATGAAGAAAGGGAAGAATTTTTAGACAGCTTTATAGATAGGGGAATATTGATTGAGGTGGTAGATGTTGTCAAGGAGTGCCGTGATGCCAAGGATGACAAGATTTTAGAGTTATCGCTTAGTGGTAAAGCTGATTTGATTATCAGTGGAGATAAAGATCTGTTGGTTCTTAATCCTTTTCGCTCAATACAAATACAATCTGTTGAGCAGTTTCTAAAAAGTGTTGGTCACTATCCACCAAACAAAGAGACATAAAACATCACTGCACTCGACCGTATGCTAAACTATCCGTTAGAGGTGCGAGAATGAATTGATTATAAGCGATAGATTAATCTCTGTAATATCCCCAATGGAGGGATGAGAAGGAAAATTTCCCTAGAGTCTTTCCATCAGGGGGATTACATGAATAAATTCTCAATAAAATCAACACAATATCAGAGTAAGAGCCTCTAAAAATCTAGCAAATTATCGCAGTTATCTCGGCCGTCGGCTTTTTTTGATCACTCCCACCTTATCCCCCAAACTAACGCCGTCTCAACAAATTTTTCATCTCTACCCAGATAGAAAGTTGACCACCTAGACTAGAGGGATGAGTGAAAATTCCTTGACGGGGACTGAATAAAAAGGCCAAAATAAATAGGGTAAAAGCGACAAGCACGATCGCTGGTCCAGAGGGTAAATTCCAGTAGTAACTTAAATACATCCCACTGATACTAGAAATAATACCCACACCCACACCTAAACCCATGACTTGATGAAGACGGGTAACTAAAAGATAGGCAGTGGCTGCCGGGGTAATCAAAAGGGACAAAACGAGGATTACTCCCACCGCTTGGAGACTAGCAACGATTGTCAGACCAATCAAGAGCATTAAGCCTAAATCTAATAAATTTACTGGTAAACCCGCCGCTTGCGCCCCGATTTTGTCGAAAGTGTAGAATAATAGTTCTTTATACAGGAGCAAAACGGTTAATAAAACGATAACGGCAATAATTAGGGTATCGCGAATGTCGGCAGCAGTAACACCAAGAATATTGCCGAAGAGAAAGTGATTAAGGTCAATTTTGTTGTTTTTTTGGATGAGAGTGATCAGGGTGATGCCAAGGGCAAAAAAAGCCGAGAAAACAATACCCATGGCCGCATCTTCTTTGATTGGGGAACGATTACGGATTAAGTTAATCAGTAGGGTACTGACCATTGAGGCTAGTAAAGCACCCAGGAGAAGATTAAAATTACCAATAAAAGCGATCGCTAATCCGGGTAAGACCGAGTGACTGATGGCATCGCCCAAGAGGGCCAAACGTTGTACCATCAGGTAGGTTCCCACCACCGCACAGATGATCCCGACGATGATAGCTTCAATTAGGGATCTCTGCATGAAACTATACTGTAAGGGTTCGATTAATCCTGTTAATAGATTGTTGCCCATGAATCTGCCTTGGGGTTAAATTTTTCTGATTCTCGATCGAGGTTTTGCTCCTAGGGTCCATCTTCTAAATCGGGGGAGAAGATGAGTTAGGATAATTAGGATTAATTGTAAGTTTTTTCGCTCCTAACTGCCGCCATGGATACCCCCGTTCTTTCCTCAACTTTTTTTCTGACTCTCCTGCTCATGGTGGGATTATTCTTTTTTATTCGCGGTTCCGTCAAGGAGCGTATCGAACAGCGTGTCTATCTTACCAGTACCAGTGACGACCAACTATTAGAACAACTGCGAGACTATTTTGACCGACGTTCCTATCAAGTTAAGGCGATCGAACCCGAACAGAATATTGTCAGATTACAGGGTTTTGTGCCGCCTAGCCCCTTCCTAGCGATATTTTTGACAATTTTGGCGGCCTTGGGTTTATTTTGCTTCTCACTGGTGTTATCGGTGTTATTTCCCGATACTAATCCCTATATTTTTGCTCTTGTGGGTTTATCTCCCCTCGCGGGTGTTTTCTATTGGCAAAAAGTCGGCCGTTTAGAAGAAGTGGCTTTTAAAGTAGAAAGCAAATCTCAGCAAACGGAATTAACTGTCAAAGCCCATCGAGACGAGTTAAGACAACTACAAGATAGTTTAACCTTTCTGGAAAGACAATAAGCTTTTTATGTCCTACGAGCGCCTAATTTATCTGGCCGATACCGATGCGGCTGGTGTGGTTTACTTTGCCCATCTTCTCTCGATCTGTCATGAAGCCTACGAGGTTTCTTTAGCACAATTTGGCATCAATATCAAGGATTTTTTGAAAGATTCTCCGGTTGCCCTACCGATTACTCAAGCGGAAATCCAGTTTTTTCGTCCTCTTTTTTGTGGCGATCAAATACAGATTAATTTCACTGTCCGATCCCTAAGCGAAAACGAGTTTGAATTGCATTATAAAATTTATTTGGCTGAAATCATGGTCGGAAAAGCGAAAACTCGCCATGTGTGCATCGCTCCCACCGATAGACAAAGAATCCCTTTCCCGGAATCTTTAAAAAATTGGTTAGGATATTTATCAACCCTAGAGGATACTGATATTTAAGAGATGATTTGGGCAGATTTAACGATGATTTTAACTAGGGATTGGTGGCATAATGCTTGGCAATTATTTAACCTCAGTACCGGGAGGATTATCTGGAATTCTTTTCTGGCTTTTATCCCCTTTATCCTCAGTTTTTGGCTATTTCGGATCACCCTCGATCGTTCCCTACTCTGGTGGTTAATTCTCTTAGTTTTTGTGCTTTTTTTACCCAATGCTCCCTACATTCTCACCGATAGCATTCATTTAATCTCTTATGTTCAGCAGGATTACGCCAAAAGTTTATTTTTTTTAGTTTTAATTCCCCAGTATAGTATCTTTATTTTCCTTGGCTTTCAGCTATACGTTATCTCCTTACTTAATTTAAAAAGTTATTGTCAGCAAAGTCAGCTAAATTCAGCAGTTTTACCCCTAGAAATAGCTCTACATTTTTTAAGCGCGATCGGTATCTATTTAGGAAGGTTTCTCCGACTGAATAGTTGGCACCTAATCACTCAACCGCAGCAACTATTCTGGAGTTTGCAGAATTTACTGACTAAAAAACCTTTGATATTCATCTCTGTCTGTTTTTTAATTATTTGGCTACTATACGAAATCAATAAAAGACTTTACAATCGACTTTCTGGCTACAATTAACGCCTATCGGGAATTTCGACCCTCTCCTAGTCCCTTTCGGATTGATTAAAAGATAGTAGAAAAACAGAGATCAATTGGCCGCACCGATATTATGATCATGATCAATATTTTTCCTCTCTCATCCCCATGACAAGCACTGATCAATCTCAACCCCTGCCTAGGGATGACTATTTTCACTACCAAAATTGTTGGTATCCTGTGTTATTTGTGCAGGATTGGCAAAAAAATCCCTACTCTTTCTCTCTTTATGGGCAACCATTGCTAATATTTCGCGATCAGCAGGGAAAATGGGGCTGTTTGCTCGATCGCTGTCCCCACCGCTTGGCGAAACTCTCCACAGGACAGATGATCGCTGGGCGTTTAGAATGTTTGTACCATGGTTGGCAGTTCGAGACGGATGGAAAATGTTCCCATATTCCCCAACTGCCAGTTAATACCCCAATTCCCCGCAATGCCAAGGTTAAATCCTATGGGGTGGTGGAACGTCAGGGAGTCCTCTGGGTTTGGTTAGGAGAAGAGGAAACAGCGAAAGAAAGCGATATTCCTATCATCAAAGACCTAGAAGACCCCAATTGTGTCCATACCGATTATCTCATTGATTTTCCCTACGAACAGGGCTATTTACTCGAAAATCTCCTCGATCCCGCCCATGTTAATATTAGCCATGATCGCAGCGAATTCGGGGCAAAACGGGAAAATGCTCAACCTTTAGCCTTCCAAATCCTCGAAATCTCGGCGCGGGGAATTCGCAGTCAGTGGCGCAATAGCCGCAATCCGCAAGAAAGCTGGAAATATCTGGATTTTATAGCCCCTAATCTCGTTCATTATCGTTTTTCTCTGCCTAATCCCCATTGGTGTGCTGGATTGGCTTTATACGGGATTTCTCTGGGTCAAGGTCGTTCTCGCTTACTGATGCGACGTTACCAAAATTTTGCCGTTAACTCCCGTCAATACCGTTGGCGCTGGTTGGAACATCTGCGTCAAAGTCGCATCCTCGAAGATGATCTACCTTTAATTCAAAGTCAGCAGCAAATGGTGGAAAAGTCAAGAGATAGTTTACAAAAATTATACTTACCCTTAAAAAGTTCCGATGCCTTGGTGATTGAGTTAGGTCAATGGTTCGATCGCTATGGGGACTCTTTCCCCTACTATCAAGGCTACACCAGCCAGCGGACAACGGCGATCGATTTATCCGATCCTTTACCCCTCGATCGCTATTCTCGTCACACTGTCCACTGTCGCACCTGTAGCGCTGCCCATGAAAACATGGTAAAAACTAAACAAATTGCGATTTTAATGGGTATATTATTAGTTTTACTGGCAATTTTATCCCCAAATCAGTCTATCTATCAAATTACTGCCCTTATTTTCGCAATTTTGGCTTTGGCAGTAGCGATCGCCGCCAATTATACCCGCACAAAATTTGAACGCACCCATGAGAAAAAAGCCCATACCAAACTACAGTAATAAAGGACTTGCGCTTTGATAATGTACCTTTTGGGCGAACGCAGTTCGCCCCTACATTGTGGACAAAATCCGTTACTGTAGGGGCGCAAAGCTTGCGCCCTCCGATCGATCAGGTTTGCTGAT
>NZ_SFBO01000039.1:0-11072 GCF_007095705.1 Microcystis sp. Msp_OC_L_20101000_S702 | reverse complement strand
ATATGAATGGATTGAATTTAGCGCCTATAAAGACCGAAAGAGCCTCCTCGCTTACGTTAAAAAAGTGCTGGACAATTTTGGAGGCGAGTATGTAATTAATTTTGCCTAGGTACTTACCCAACAGATATCCTCTTATGGGATTATCCGATAAACCGACCTACCATCTAAGGAAGTTTGTCCAATGGCAGTTAGAACAGGTTTCTCGCCTGTTCTAACCTCTGACTGACTTAAGCCGGTCTTCCCTCGACCACTTTATCGATTAAACCGTAGGCGACGGCTTCCTCGGCGGAGAGGAAATAATCGCGGTCCGTGTCTTTTTCGATGCGTTCGATGGTTTGTCCGGTGCGATTAGCCATAATTTCGTTTAATTGCTGGCGAATACGCAGGATTTCCTTAGCTTCAATGTCGATATCCGTCGCTTGCCGGCGCCCAGTTCCGCCCATGGGTTGGTGAATCATAATCCGCGCGTGGGGAAGAGCGAGACGCTTACCCGGACTACCAGAAGCCAGTAAAAATGCCCCCATAGAGGCCGCTAATCCCACACAGATAGTCACCACTTCCGCTTTGATGTACTGCATGGTGTCGTAGATGGCCATACCGGCGGTAACGGAACCCCCCGGCGAGTTGATATAGAGATAGATGGGTTTAGTGGGGTCTTCCGAGTCGAGATAAAGCATTTGGGCCACAAGGGCATTGGCTAACCCGTCGGTGACTTCCTGCCCCAAAAAAAGAATGCGTTCCACCGAAAGACGGCTGTAAATGCTAATCCACTGTTCGTATTGGCTACCCGGCAGACGGTAGGGAACTTTTGGCACACCGATAGGCATAATTGGTAACAACTCCTGCTAATTTGTAATAAATCTTAACTAACTTGGGCGAGGGGTTTCGGTAGTTCCTTGCGACTTTCGAGAACGCGATCGATTAATCCGTAGTCTTTCGCCTGTTGTGGGGTGAGATAGAAGGTGCGATCCATATCTTTCGCCAGTTTTTCGGTGGTTTGACCCGTATTTTTCGAGAAAATTTCCAACATCGTCTGTTTATTGGCGATTACCTCCTTGGCACGAATCTGGATATCGGTGGCTTGTCCCTGGGCCCCGGTGCGATTTTGGTTGAGAACAATGGTAGCGTGGGGCAAGGAGGCGCGAAAACCCTTGGTTCCTGCGGAAAGAATCATCGCTGCAGTTCCCATGGCCTGCCCGATACAGATAGTATGAACGGGAGGTTTAATGTAGTTGAGGGTGTCACAGATGGCGAAAGCTTCCGTTTCGTAGCCGATCGCGTCGCCGGTGTACCAGGATGTGCCGGTAGAGTTGATGTAGAAGAAAATCGGTTTTTCGGGATCGTCAAATTGCAGGTAAAGCAGTTGCGCGATAATTAATTCCGTCACGTCCACCCCGATATTGCGCTTGACATCATCGGAGGAAAATAAGGGCAACCCCAGATAGACAATTCTCTCTTTGAGCAGGAGAGATTCTAAGTCCGGTGGTGGTGTCCGATAGGCTGCATCCCCATAATAGGCAGTTTGTACCGCTTTAATCACTGAGTTCATCGAGTTTTTCCGTCATACACAGTATCCTGCTTTTGATTTTAACGTAATCAGGTTGACCGATTGGCAAAAGTGTAGCGGTGGTTTGCCCTCTCCCTGCTTTAACAACTTCTGCTGCTCACCAGTAGTAACAAGCAGATTTCTAGTCGATAATTAGGGCAATTTTCCCCGTCACCGCACCAGTTTCTAGCAATTGATGGGCGCTGCTAGCTGCCGCTAAAGGAAAGGTTTGGGAGAGATGAATAGTTAACTTTTTCTCATCAATTAAACGCGCCCCTTGGCGAAGAATTTCTGTTTGATATTTTTGCGCTTCTGGCAGTCCCATCAAAGCCGGGGTTAACATTAATTCTAAACTAATCCGCAAATTGCGATCGCGGGCTTCTTTCCAGCTGCCCGTAGGTTCCAAAATCGTCACCATATCGCCGTACACGCGCACCGCTCGGCAAGTTTGCCCAAAAGTTTCCCCTCCCACCGTGTCAAAAGCGACATCTACCCCTTTCCCTACGGTTTCTTGAAGTATCGCCGCGACAAAATCGGTTTGTTTGTATAAAATCGGGTAATCTGCCCCTAATTGCCGCACTAAACGCTCTTTATCGCTATTTCCCACCGTTGTATAAACTTTAGCCCCCCTCAGTTTCGCCAATTGAATCGCGACATGACCAACACCCCCGGCCCCGCCATGGATCAGGACGCTTTGTCCCGATTGCAGACGAGCGCGATCGTAGAGTGCTTCCCAAGCGGTGATTAAAACCAAAGGTACAGCGGCCGCCTCGGCAAAAGAAAGAGATTTCGGCTTGTGGGCTAGATAATCCGCCTCGATCAGGGCATATTCGGCATAATTTCCCGTGCCGGCCTTGCCCAGTCCGCCGCTACAAAAGTACACTTCATCCCCGGGGCGAAAATCCTGCACCGCCGCCCCAACGGCCTCGACAATTCCCGCCCCGTCACAGCCCAAAATGGCTGGCATTTGCTCGGGGTAAAAAGTGCCGCGTTTACGAATTTTTGTATCAATAGGGTTGACACCAGCGGCTTTTAATGCTACTAAAACCTGATGCGGTTGACTAATTTTCGGGGTGGGGACTTGCTGAAGCTGCAGGACATCCACGGCGGTCATGAGGATAGCTTTCATTCTATCTAGGGCTTGCTGAAAAAGTTTTTCCTGGGGGCAGGCATCCCCCCGCCTACCGGCACCCCCCTTATTAAGGGGGGCAGGGGGGATCAGCACCCCTTATTAAGGGGGACAGGGGGGATCAAAGACAAAATCTATCTTCTATTTAATTAGAACCACTTACTTATTCGGGATTAACCCACATTAACGTCTGGCCAAATTCTACCGGTTCACCGTTAGCGACGGCGATTTCGACGATTTGCCCGCCCACTTCCGCTTCGATTTCGTTCATCAACTTCATCGCTTCGATGATACAGACCGTTTGTCCGACACGGATCCGATCGTTTTTTTCCACGAAAGACGGTTCATCGGGAGCGGGAGCGCGATAAAAAGTGCCGACCATGGGAGAGGTAATCGCCAGCCATTTTTTATCAATAGCGGCGGCCACGGGTTCGGGGGTGGGGGTTTCCAGGGCCGGGGTGGTACCGGCGGCTACCACTGGAGGGGCAACCGGGGCTGTCACCACCGGCAAGGGAGCGGGGAGAGAACCAAGGACGGTATTAACGGTTCCTTTGCGGATATTTAGCTCCAAATCTGCACTTTTTAGGCTAAATTCACTGATATCCGTGGCTGCCAATGTTTTGATCAGTTCTCGAATTTCGTTGTAATCAATAGTCACCGCTCTGAAATCCCCCCGCAAATAAAAAGCAACAAATCCAAATTAGCACCCACCAAACCGTCGATTTTTGACATCTAGCGGCTAAGTTTTGGGAAACAGGCTAGAGAAAACTGGCTTTAGTCCTAAATCCGTCCCTAAGGCCTCATTTCTGGGCTTCTGATCACAATTATTCCCGTCCCAGATAGGAACCATCCCGGGTGTCCACTTTAATCCTTTCACCGATGGAAATAAACAGGGGAACCATCACCTGCGCTCCCGTTTCTACGATCGCCGGTTTGGTGCCACCGGTGGCCGTATCTCCCTTGACTCCCGGATCTGTATCGGTGATTTCCAAGATTACCGAGGTGGGCAATTCTACCTCTAATACTTGCTCATTCCAAAAGAGAATATTGACTTCCATTCCTTCCTTCAGATACTTGGCTCGATCGCCCATTTGTGCCGGGGTGAGAGTTGCTTCCTCAAAAGTCTCCATGTCCATGAAGACAAACTGATCGCCTTCTTTGTAGGTGTGCTGCATGGTGCGCTTTTCGATCGTGGCTGAGGGCAAGGTTTCCCCCGCCCGGAACGTCCGTTCTACCACGTTGCCCGTCTGGACATTTTTTAACTTGGTTCGCACGAAGGCCGATCCCTTACCCGGTTTAACGTGCAGGAATTCCACCACCCGCCAGACAGAGCCATCGATCTGGATGGTTGTGCCACTCCGAAAGTCGTTACTCGAAATCATGAAATGCTGTTTAGGCCAAGAAAGATCAACATTCTATTTTACATACTCGCCGCACCGAAAAAACTTTTTTATGGGAATTTGTCTGAATCGAAGCGCGGTGAACTAACCTAGGGGCAGCAGCTAAAAGTAAGTTAGAATTAATTGACTGACTGACATCTGAGAAGCGATATCAACCATGACGGGTGTGGACTTACAGCAATTATTACTAGAAAAATGGGGTCGTTCCTACGATATCCAGCTACGACGCATCAAAGATAAGGTTCATGTCCAGGTAATGTGGAAATATCTCGAACAAGCTTCTTTTCCCCTCTCCGAGTCTGAATATCTGGAACATCTCAATGCGATCGCCAATTATCTCCACGAATGGGGTGGTGTTAGTCAATTTCAAGCTTTTATCCGCGAAACCCGCGAGCGTCCCCGTCTCGGTAAAGCGGTTAGTCTGCCCCTAGATCTGGGTGAAAGGGCATCGGAATGGCTGATCAGTGATCAGTGATCAGTTATTACAATTACATTATCGAAATTTGTGGGTATTACTCGAATATACTAGCATTACTGGGATTATTGGATTTTACTAACATTGAGAATACTTAAACCAGGGAGTTGAATTAATTCAAAGAAGATAGAGGGGAATGATTGAAAGAGTTGATAAAAAATCGTGTCAGTTTTCATGCTTTTATTCTAAAAGGCGATCGCTTTTTTTATGTCCCTTTTTGTATAGCTCTAACCTGTTCAACCTCTAACTCTAAGGCGGATGCGACTTGCTCAACGCTTAACCCTAGGGCTAACAAACGAGGAACAGCCTCTAGTGCTTTGTTTAGTCTGCCTTCCTGACGACCTTCCTGACGACCTTCCTGACGCGCTTCCTCGCGCACATCTTGAAAATACTGAGTTTGTTTTAATTCATCTAAACTAAACATAGTTTCTATCTCCCGACGATAGGATTAACAGGACTTCCTAGACATAAGGACAGAAGGAGATTATCTCCCTTTTTGTATAGCTCTAACCTGTTTAACCTCTAACTCTAACGCGGATGCGACTTGCTCAACACTTAACCCTAGGGCTAACAAACGAGGGACCGCCTCTAGTGCTTTGTTTAGTCTGCCTTCCTGACGCGCTTCCTCGCGCACATCTTGAAAATACTGAGTTTGTTTTAATTCATCTAAACTAAACATAGTTTCTATCTCCCGACGATTGAGAAGCGGTAACTTATAAACGAGAATCGTCTCTATTAATTGTAAGAGTTCTTGGGGTTTTTGGTCGGGGGTTAATTCTTCTCTCACTCTTTGGATTAATTTTCGGGTGCTATCAATCGCTTTTGCTTTAGATAGGGTGATTAATTGGACTGTAGCTAAACCAATCGAAGTTTGAGGAATGTTTTCTAATTCATTCAGATAAATCCGTCTCACTCGCTCGGAGTTGAGGAGTTCCCGATAGCGTTGAACTTTATCGGTTTCTACTTGAGGGTTAGGATAGACAATCACACCCCGCCAATCATTGGTTAAGTCAGTTTTACTGAGATATAAGAATATTTCGGTGAAAAAGCGCTGATAAAAAGCCTCATCTTCTTGAAATTGTACCTCACAGAAGTAGATAGGAGTCTGGGGGTGATTATTTTGAGGTAGAAAGACTCCATCAAGACGAAAGGAAAGTTGTTTGACTTCCACTGAGTCAAAGCGGTAGTTATTGGCTTCGCTGATAGGGAGTTGAATTAATTCAAAGAAGATAGAGGGGAATGATTGAAAGAGTTGATAAAAAATCGTGTCAGTTTTCATGCTTTTATTTCTTCATCCGCGCTTGTTCTTAAACCGCATCAACGGACTGGTTAAACGATCGCAAAATCGAGACGATCCGATCAGCTTCCTGATCATTAAACATCCCATCTAGCCCTTCGGGATGGTTATCGGTAAAGGGAGGCTCGTAGAGCGCCCCCGGATTCATAATTCCGTTTTTAGTGAGGATATCGATGATATTTTCGATAAAACGGATTTGATTGGCCGAGAAGTTTGTCCCCTGCAAATAACGGGCAAAAGCTTGTTTAGCCGCCTGGCGTGCCGCTACGCGGATCCCTGCGGGATCGAGTCCGACGATTTCCCGGATCAGGAGCTTGAGGCTTTTTGTCTGGCCAAAGACCTCCTCAAAACGCTGACGGCTCTCAATTTCTGCGGCCGAAAATAGCATCTCCTCTAGGGCAGATAAATCCGTCTCCGTTAGGGGGATATTGCGCTTCAGCTTGGCAATTGCCACGTGATCCTGATGCTGACGGATATAGGCCTCCACTTTCCGGCGATACTGTTCGCGACTAAAACCGGTCTGATGGGTGGGAATATCGACAATCTGCACCTCTCCCATCTCATCGACAAAATCGGTGATCACGATTTGCTGCTTTTGGCGATCGATAAACTTGACCAGATCCCGGACACGCACCCGAATCCCCTCCACCATTGACGGCGTTGCTCTGGTCCACCAGCTTTCGTCCTGCACCTCGCCAATAAAGGCCAATTGCCCCTTAATCATCGGGATATCGGGCTTAGTCTCCAGTTGACCGAGAATATCCCGCACTTTGTCCCGCAATCGCTCATAACTACGGTCGGCCTTGAGAATGGCTAATTGCAGTTTCACACAGAGAAGATCAAATTCCTTGGCCAGGGGGTCCTCATTGGGCAGACTATTGGGTAAACCGGCCAAGGAGTCGGCAATGGTGGCCGCGTCCTCCTGACTCAGGTTGTTCCAACGCTGACGCTGACTAAAGGTTTCCACCTGCGGCAAGCGACGACGCACGAGGAAATTATCCCGGGGCATGGTGGCGATGTGTTGATGGAGTGCATCGAGCAAACTCGTGTATAGGTCGCCGGCCCGCTCGACTTTGTAAGTAGAGGACTGCTCTCTTGCCCTAGGTGTCGCGCTTGGCTTGGAGGGAGCGAGGCGGGTTGCCAACTCGAGGCGATGTTTAACTAGGCGACTGGTGAGGCTTTCGGGTATTTTCTGGCTTGTTTCATCGATATCCTGCTCGAAATACTCGAAATTCCCGCAGAGGTCAAAGACCAGAAACTCGGTTTTATGGTTGCCAGTCCCAAACAAATCCTGACAGAGACGGGTCCCGCGCCCGATCATCTGATTGAACTTCACCCGGGAGAATACGGGCTTAAAAAACACCAAATTGACCACTTCCGGCACATCTACGCCGGTATCGAGCATATCCACCGAGACGGCCAAAATCGGTTCTTTGTTGGCTTCGCTGAAGTCATCGAGCAGACTCTGGGCGTAATTGTCGTGACTGTCAATAATTTTGGCGAAATGGCCTTTGTAGTGAGGATAGTTACTGTTAAAGCGATCGCAGATAAATTGGGCGTGCCGGTGATTACGGGCAAAAATAATCGTTTTACCCAATCGATCGCCACTGTTGACCTTTAGCCCCTGTTGCATCAATAATTCTAGCGCTTGATCCACTGTGTCGATATTTAATAACCATTGATTAAGGGCAGCCGCGTTAATTTCCTGCGGTAGTTCGCCGGTTTCCTCGTCCCGGAACTTCTCCTCGTAGTCTAGCCGCTCCTCCGGGGTTAGATCGCTGTATTTAACCCCGGTACGCAGAAACTTAAACGGCACAGTAACGCCCTTGGGGGGGACGAGGTGGCCATCCCTAACGGCATCATTTAACTCGTAGGCGAAGGTAGGCACGCCCTGGGGTAGCTGGAAAATGCGGTAGGTGTCCCGGTCTATTTCCGAGCGCGGCGTGGCAGTTAGCCCCACCAGCAGGGCATCGAAATAATCGAATATTTCGCCGTATTTCTGATAAATGGAGCGATGGGCCTCATCGACGATCACTAGGTCAAAATAACCCACCCCAAAGATTCGCCCCTCTGCATCCATGCGATCAATGGCGTTGAGCATGGTTTGATAGGTGGAGAAGATGACGTTAGCCCCCGTCACGTCTTTGCTGCGGGTCAGATCTAGGACGGTAACGCTGGGTAGATGCCGCTGAAAGGCTCGATAGGCTTGCTTTAATAGGGCATTGCGATCGGCCAGAAACAGGACTCGGTTTACCCAATTGGCGCGCTTGAGCAGTTCCACCAATGCGATCGCAGTTCGGGTTTTACCGGTTCCGGTGGCCATAACCAACAGGGACTTACGGGCGCACTTTTCTTCAAAAGTTTCGGTAATGCGGCGGATGGCCTCTTTCTGGTAGGGACGGCCGACGATATCCTCGTTAATGGCGGTGTTGCTGAGGCGTTTACGGTGGGAACGGCGGAAAATTAGCCGTTCTAGCTCGGTTTTTCGCAGGAAACCGAGGACGGGACGGGGGGGATAGGCGAGATCATCCCAGAGATAGGTTTCATAGCCGTTGCTGTAGAAAATAACGGGGCGTTGGTTGTAGTTTTTTTCTAAGCAGTCGGCGTAGAGTTTGGCCTGCTGTTGTCCGCTGTCCGGGCTTTTGCTGCTGCGTTTTGCCTCCACGAGGGCGAGGGGTTTGCCGTCATCGCCCCATAGTACATAATCGACGAAACCGCGTCCGGTATCCCCCGCTTGTTGGATGGGCATCCCCCACACCTCGAACTCTGTGGCGTTGGGGGCTTTGGTATCCCAGCCGGCTTCTTGGAGTAGTACATCGATCAGGTAGCGGCGGGTGTCGGCTTCGTTGTAGTCGTGCCGGTCAGCGATCGCTCGATTTTGGGCGAGGAGGGCATCCCGTTCGGCCCTAGCGGCTGCGAGTTCGGCCTCGGTTTGGCGCTGTTTTGCTTCGGCCAATTGGCGCAGGGCATCGCTTTGGGACAGGCGTTTTTCCAGGTCTTGCAGTTGTTTGGGAGCGGGGGGTGCGGCCGGGGGTATCTTCTGGCGATCGAAGCTAATATCGCCCAATTTTCGCCCATTCTGCCCATAGTAGCGCACCAGCCAGTAGGTGAGATGAAATAGTTCCTCGATCAGGTGCAGGGAGTCCCGTTCACTGATGAGGCTGGTATCGTGGGCGGCGTTGTTGCCGACTTTGTGGATGGTGCGAATTTTGCCGAAAAGTCCTGGTTTAAGGTTATCTTTAAAGGTTTGCTCGTGGATAAGAGCGCCTAGGCTATTGTCCCGGGGCGGTTGCAGGTAGGGGTCGTTTTCATAGAGCCAGCAGACCATTTGTTCTAGGACAAAACGGGTATAGAAGCAACTGGCCCGGGGGTTACTGAAGACTAATCCCTCCGCTTGGCTGGCATGATCGTAGATTGTCGGGAATTGATCTCGCAGGAAGGAGAAGTTTGAGTCCATATTGCGCTCCCCAGTCTATAACTTTATTATTCCCAAAGTTTTGGCTATCTCTATATTTTACCTGATTATTGTTTAACAATTGTATAAATTCTTTGAAGTCTTGGTTCAGCATTATATTTATATTGGTGGTATTGTTGGCGAATTTGTTCTAACGCTTCTAATCGTTTTTGATAGGATTGTTTTTGCCAATAGTTAAAGTCATTATTTTGCTTTTTGATGTTAACTTTGTTAATTACTTTTTCCATTATTTTACTCCAAATGTTGCCAATTTAAAAACAGCAAGTTCGGTTATTTTATCTAGGTTTTTCCCTCGTGACAGTATGAGATGATAGGAATCTTGGTTAATTGTCCAACGGTCTTTTTTAATGGCATTTACCACAAGATTATGGCAGTAATCCGCCGGCTGCCATGGCTACAGTTCCCCCCTAAATGCCCTTTGTAAAAGGGAATTAAAGAGATTTTCGGATTGTTCAAGATGCTCTACGCTGGCATTTTTAGCTTCTGTCAACTTTCGTTGAAAATCCAGATACCTTTTTTGCATCTCAATCGGTGGACATAAAACTTTTGTCGCTTTTACGTTTGAAGTGCTAATCGTATTAAGGCCAGATGTCGTTTTTCCAAATTTTGTTAATTGACAACGACCTCCCGCAGAATTAAGATATGCACTGATATAGATAGGTTCTGCTTTATCGGGATCGAGTCTGACGCGAATAAGATGGTTTTGGTGAACGCAATTTTCGATGGAACCATCCCATACAGAAGATCTTCCTATTTCCTCCTTGTTCCCATGACCTTCAACGATAAGTATATCCCCTGCTTTCATATTTATCCTTTCCAACTCAGAAGAAGTTACTCGGATGTTTTTGATTTCGTCAAGTAAAAGCTTATCTCTGTAAACATTTGCCACCCGAAGATAAGGAACTTCTAACGGCAGCTCTTTTCTTGCTGGTGTTACTTGTAATCCACCTTGTATTTGAGAAATTTTTCCTAAGTCTATAACCTCCCACCCTTTCGGATTAGTAACAGGATCACCGAACATCTCTAGGAAAGTTGATCGCAATAACTCCTCAGTCAACCGAATCGCCTCTTTGCGCTTACGTCGCACCCCATCTGCTTTATCTAAAATTGCCGCAATTCTTCGCTGTTCTTCGAGGGGTGGGAGGGGGATTTTTATTGCTTGGATTTGCTTTACTGAGAGATGTTTAACCGTCACAAAGTTGGATTTAGCCTCTATCTGCTTGAGAGGTCTAGGTAAAAAATAAAATAGATATTGATCATCGAGATTCTTTGAAGATGCAATAACGCGACAAACTCGCTGGTTTAATAAAGCTTTTCCCCCTTTCCATCTTGCACAGTTAAACTCTCCATCCATACCTATTAAAAGATCACCATCTTCTAATAAATATTTTTCATCAAAATCTTCATCAGAGTAAGTTTCAGAATAACCAGGTACTACATCTCGTATTCGTACAAGTGGCAACCCTCTTGCCTCAGAGTTAAACAAACTAGACTTGAAAGCAAAACCCGACAATATCTCAATGTAATCTCCTAGAGTCACTGTTCTCATCCCAACATCTCCTTTAATGCGTGTAAAACCTGATCAATCTTATTTTCAAACATAAATCAAACATCTTTTCGGTGGACTAAAGCGGTGGGTTACGACGGATTGTTAGATTGACTTTAACGCCTAGATTGTTGCCGTCTAACCCACCCTACTATGAACTCTTCTCCCCCCTTTTTAAGGGGGGTTGGGGGGGATCGAATGGCG
>NZ_SFBO01000038.1:0-9134 GCF_007095705.1 Microcystis sp. Msp_OC_L_20101000_S702 | reverse complement strand
ACTGACCGACCAACATTACGCTGGATATTTCAGAACTTTCAAGGGATTCATCTCCGACCTATTCAAGACAATCAAAAGATTAGTAACTTAACGGATGAGAGGCGCAACATTTTGAGATTTTTTCCCAAACCTTGCCAGGAATATTATCTCTTATCTTGACCAGATGGATTGACTTCAAGGGGTGACAAAACAAAGCGAGTAACTGGAACATCTCCCCCTAGATGTTAAGTCTGATTGCCCAGTAATTCTCAATAAGCACTGTTTATTGAGAATTACTGGGAGAACCCTGGAATTTTCGGCTTAGTTGCCGGCAGCTTGCCGCCAACTAACTCCTCTAGATAAGTATTTTGGCTTACGCCCCTTCCTCTTTTGAGACGTTGTGACACTTAGGGTGCGGAATGTGGGTTTCAAAAAGAGAATCCAGGATATCTGTTCCGCGTAATCCAACTCCGTCGCGCACCCCGCCTCTTTTCGGAGAATATCATCGATATTCTTAAATGTCTGCTCGAACATAGGAAAAAGATTAGATACTCTCAAATCTTACCTCGATCGCTCCCTTATCCTGAGCATAGATTTGTAAAAAGGCTGAAAATGCTTCAGCCTCGTCTAAAAAATCAGATTTTACCCGCAAAATTAAGGAATAGGATTAGCTGGCTCCTTGCTTTCCAGGGTTTCGGCAACAGTTTCCGTCTTACCAAAAGCGACTCTGAGGAAGGGAGGAGCGAGGAAAGTGGTCAGGATTACCATAATAATAATCGACACTTCCAAAGGCTTATCCAAAATTCCGCTGGCCGAACCAATCCCAGCAAAAACTAAACCCACCTCACCCCGGGGAATCATACCCACACCGATGGCGAGGCGATTGATTCCAGATATGCCAAAAACTGCCCAGCCTGTCACCAGTTTACCGATAATCGCCACAACCATCAAAAAGACAGCGATCAAAAGTCCAGCCCGATTCTCCGGTACCGTTGGGTTTAAAACACCGAGATCGGCACGCGCTCCCACCGTCACAAAGAAAATCGGTACAAGCAAATCGGCGATCGGTTTAATTAACTCATCCAACTCGTTGCGGGTATCAGTTTCATCAAGCACCAAACCCGCAGCAAAGGCCCCTAAAATCGCTTCAAGATGAATAGCATTGCCTAAAAATGCCATAAAGAAAGCGAAGACAAATGCGGGAATAACAATATTTCCCCGAGTTTTCAGCCGCTCCACGATCGCCACAAAACTTTTGTTAAAAATACCTCCCAACAAAATTGATCCGATCAAAAAGGCCGTAGCGCTGACAATCAGATAAATAACATTGGTCACATCAATCTCACCGGTTTTGGCTAAACTAGCGACCACAGCCAGAACAATAATACCAAGGACATCATCGATCACCGCTGCACCGACAATAATTTGCCCTTCTTTGGATTTGAGTTGACCTAACTCGGACAACACCTTCGAGGTAATACCGATACTGGTTGCTGTCAAGGCAGCCCCTGCAAAAATCGCCGGGATAGCCGCCACATGAAAGACGAGCATTAACCCGGCCGTACCTGCCGCAAAAGGTGCCGCAACCCCCACACAGGCCACAACCGTGGCTTGAATTCCCACTTCCTTGAGTTGTCGCAGGTCGGATTCTAGGCCAATTTCAAACAGCAGAATAATCACACCGATTTCAGCTAGAACCGAAATCACTTCACTTTGGGACTCAAAGATCCGGTCCACGGCAGCCGGGGCCAATTGATTCAATCCTTGCAGTACCGTCATAATCAGCGAGTCAGAGGCCGATAGCCCCCCTTCGGGAAAGATGAGCAGATGCAAGGCCGAAACGCCGACGATCACACCAGCGACCAGTTCTCCCAGTACGGGCGGAAAATCCAATCGTCGGGCGGCCTCTGCGCCGAGCTTGCTGGCCAGATAAATCACCACCAGTGTCAGCAATACGCCAGAGAGAATAATCGGTGAATCCTCGGCCACAACGGTGGCAAGCAAGGGGAGCGGAGTCATGGGGGCTGCTATCTCCCCGATCGAAGGAGGCAGAATAGGGGACAAAATCATCAGTTTAAAGGGATGAGGGTTAAAGATTTCAGGTGGTCATAAAACTGGGGGATAGGAAAAAGGGCCACCGCTCAAGGACAGTCAGGCTGGGGATGCGGTGGCCCGGATCAAGACAAGCTTAGTTGTCTAGATTTCACAGCCCTCTGGTCCACAGAAACTCTGTCCGTACAGAACCTCCGCATCACAGAGATAGATCATGCCCGCAAAATTGAGGAAAAACTGATCGGCAACCTGCTTGGCAATATTTTGGGCCATAATTCGATCGGGGGTAAGTATCTCGAACTTAACATTACTGTCGGTTTCGGAAACGTGGGGTTGTCCCGAAGAGCGCACGTTGCGACTGCCTTTACCGCCAGTATCCATCACCGTGTAACCACTCGCCCCGCATTCTTCGATGATCTTGGCGACTTTTTTCAGCAAAATCTTTTCTGTGACGATGACGAGCTTTTTGGCTGGTTTAGCCATGTTGATTATCTCCTTAAGTATGTACATTTATTTGCTTGGTCTGTCCGATCGAGGGATCACCGACCTACCACAATCCTTCTGGGATTAGCCGCCGCTTAGGGCCTGGGCGAGGCCAAGGAAGAAGGGTATGCACAAGCCAATCGCTACGGGCGTACCGATGGCCGTGGACGCGCCTATATAGGCAGAGGGATTAGCCGAGGGGATACCAGCCCGCAACGTGGGCGGCCCGGAGATGTCGGAACTAGAGGAAGCGATGACGGCCAGAACCACGACACCGCCCCAGCTGAACCCGGTGGCGTAGTGGGCAACCATGCCGAGACCGAAGGCGATTAGACCATGCACAAAGGGTGCTAGGACGCTATAGACGACATACCACTGGGCCACCTTACGCAGTTCACCAACCCTTGACCAAGCCTCCATCCCCATGACCAGCATCAAGATCGAAAGCAAGCCACGAAAGAGGGGATCGTAGAAGCTTTTATAGACACTTTCCGGCTGGGTGAATATGCCCAAAGCCAGACCTAATAACATGGCCGATAGGGCCGGTCCGCGAAGGCTTTCTTCAATGATCGGCCAGATCTTGACCCGATTATCCGCCGGCTGCTGCAGGCTGAGATATTCCTGCCGACTGCTGGGATAATCCTGCTGATCGGAATAATCCCCGGCCGCCACCGGCTGCTTGCTAAAAGACTCGTGGTCGTGGGCTGCTTCTTTCTGCTTCTTCTTGTTAAGATAAATGTTAGCCACCACGATCGCCGTTACCAGTGCCGGGATATCCATGAAAGGATAGAGTGCGCCGGCCCAGGCCTCGTAGGGGATCTTTTGTTCTTCCAGTACCGTCAGACCGGCGGCCATAGTCGAGCCACTCACGGCTCCAAATAATCCCCCAGTAGCGATCGCATCCACCACTTTCACCTTGGGCAGATTGGCCAAGGTATAGCGGGCGACGAAGACCACAATAATCCCTACTATCACGGCAAAGATCATTGGTAATACCATTTCCGTCAGGTTGGAATTGCGGATGGCAATCCCGCCGGTCAGACCGATTTTGGTTAGCAGCATGAAGACAATGATCGTACAAATCGACTCTGGAATGACCAATTCACTACCGAGAGCGGCAATGATCATGCCACCAATCAAAAAGGCCAGCGTTGGCGACTGCAACTGCTGGATAAAGTCCATGACAAACAATGAGAAAAAATCCACGAATACCTCCTTAAGCCTCCCCTGATGAGGAGTATTGAATATAAACGGACTAAATGAACCTTCAAAAGCTGAAAGAGAGTAAGAGTAAGGCTCTTTACCCCTTAAGCAAACCTGTTGCGGGCAGAACTTTGGACAGTGTCAAGTCCGCAGGTAAGCCTAATTCGGGATTTTTGGCGGTTGAACTGGCCCCGATCGCCGTCCCAGAAGCTACCCCGAAGGCGAGAGCTAGAGGGTGATAAACGATGGCAGCTGTTAGACCACCGAAGATACCACCCCGCAAATTGTCAAAATGAATACGATTGGTTATTTCCATGAGAATCCAACTGAGCAAAGGATTTTTTGCCACAACAAAGCCGGCGGTTGACAGACCAGCCTTGATAGACAAAACTTTATGGTTTTTAAAGATCGATTGTTATAAATCTATACTAGAACGGATATCTTGACAAGCAAATTTTTGTAAATTGAGTTTAAATCGATATATCTTTACAAAAGTATTGATTTAAACCTATGATATAAGCGGGGTGGGGAGGTTTTCACTCGTTCCCCTCCATTCCTGCTTCTGTTTAGCAAAGCTCCTCAAGGCAGTAACAGAAGTGTAGCTCTCTAGAGGCCTCTCTTGATTCACGCCACTTTACATCAACTGATTGTCTTTGAAGCGACCGCTCGTCATGGCAGTTTCACCAGGGCTGCTGAAGAACTATCGATCACCCAACCCACCGTTTCCACCCAGATGAAACAACTGACTAAATCAGTGGGTTTACCCTTATTTGAACAGATAGGCAAACGTTTGTATTTAACCGAGGCCGGACGCAGTTTATTAGTAACCTGTCAAGCAGTCCTCAAGGATCTTGATAACTTTGAGATGGCGATCGCTGATATCAAGGGCATTAAACAGGGTAAACTGCGATTAGCGGCGGTATCCACAGCCCAATATTTAATCCCTCAGATCCTAGGTCCTTTTTGTCAACAGTACGAAGGGGTAGATGTGTCCCTAGAATTGACCAATCACCAAGACCTAGAAGCAAGGATGATCAATAATGTTGATGACCTATATATTTTAAGCGAACCCCCCCAAGAGCTAAACCTCGATATTCAACCGTTTCTGGAAAATCCCCTCGTGGTTATTGCTCGCAAAGATCACCCCCTAGCGGGACAGAAAAAAATTCCAATTAAACGACTGCAAGGGGAACCTTTTATTATGCGGGAAATGGGATCGGGAATTAGACGGGCAGTACAGCAAATTTTCCTCGACCATGGCATCACTGTATCTCTGCGTTTGGAAATCGGCAATAATGAAGCCATTAAACAAGCGATCGCCGGTGGTTTAGGAATCTCGGTTCTGTCTCAGCACGTCTTAAATTTAGATCCTCCCAATGGGGAATTTACCATCCTTGACGTGGAAGACTTTCCCATCCAACGCCATTGGTATGTGGTTTATCCCAAGGATAAAAAACTATCCGTGATCGCCAAGACTTTTCTTGATTATCTCCTCTCAGGGGAATTAGGGGTGTATGTACCCACAGACCCCCGATCAAGTCGAATTCGGTAAGCGCAAGCGATCGATCTATATCGCATCCGAAAAGGTGGAGATCAAGAACTCGATCGCCTGGGGAAACCGATCGGCGAGATCCTCAAGGCGATCGATTCTCCCAAAACCCGCCAGGATTTAATCCTCATAAATGCGGCACTCTAAGGCATCAGGATTGGCTTCGCAGTAGGACTGAAGTGAGTTAGTCCCCTGTTTTTTGACCCGTTGATGGGAGGCTTCGGCTTGGAGTTCCTCAACCACATCCCAGGCTGCGGCGCAATCGGGAGAGATTTCACCCTTGGCCGCACAAATTGCCCGCGCGTCTTCCCGGGCTGCTTCAATTTCATCTTCAATGAACAACCGCTTGGGCTTTTCAACAAAATCGCTCTTGAAGAGAATATCACTGACAGAAATAATACCCAGCAAAGTTTTACCCTGAATCACCGGGGCGCGGCGAATGCGGGTTTGAGCAAATAACCGGGCTACATATTCCACCCCCAGTTCGGGATTGACGACCACACAGGGCTTGGCCATAATTTCATAGACCCGCATAGTTTTAGGATCGTGGCCAAAGGCCGCCACTTTGTAAACGATGTCGGTTTCGGTGACAATTCCATAAGGATCCTGTTCATGGCGCGGTTCGACAATCAAACCCCGCAGTTTTTTTTCTTTCATCAATTTCACGGCATCGGCAACCGTTGCCGAACCACGAATGGTGACAACGTTTTGGGTCATAATTTCTTGAGCTTGCAGCATATATGGTTTGGTTTGGTTAAATGAAAGAACTGGTATAAATGCAAAAGTTGACTAGGGTTGTCCCGATAGCAATTTCCTAGACTCTTGTGGGCTGAGTGCCACTTTGAACACAGATGACAAAGACCAATGGGCGATCGCTGGTTGGGGCTGGGGCGGCATGGCCGCAGCTGTGTTCCCCTGAATGCCCGGAGCATAGGCCTCCAGCACAGCACCGTTTTGCCAACACATGGCGATGAAATAATCACACACTGGGCATTCCGTCTGAGCAACTTGCCGGGCCGGACACTTATATCCTGCGGGCAGGCGATCGCTCAAGAGCCGTTGAGCTACGCTGCCACAGTTGGGACACCGGATTTCTATAAGCTTGTTCATCGCCATACCTCAAAATTGAATAGTGGTGTGAGAAGGAAAGGGTCAACTTCGGACGTTTGCCCAGAGTGTTTGTTCACGGTGGAAGACTATAATTGTCGTTCTACGGCTGCCGTAAATTCTTCATAGGGTTTAACCCCAACTAATGTTTCTATCAATTTCCCCTGTTTAAATACCATGACAGCAGGAATACTTTTAATTCCAAAGCGTTTGGCCACGGGTTTGTTACTGTCTAGGTCAAGTTTGAAGACTTTAGCGCGATCGCGATAGTCATCGGCCAATCGATCGATCAACGGCGCCACCAGTTTGCAAGGTCCACACCAGGTTGCCGTGCAATCTACCACCAACAGTGATTCACTCTTTAAGAGGGAATCAAATTCAGTTTCATCTTGAATAAATGTAGCCGTACCCATGTTTATATCTCCAGATTGATGCTGTGTAACTTAGTACAAATTCTCTGCTCGCTGCGTTTTACAAGATAAATTCAGCTTTGAACCGCTCCTCATCTAAAAATGCTTGGCCTTTGACCCTTTAACTTTGTCCGCCTCCCGGGGGTATCGTCCATAGTTTGGTTGTCCCAGACATCGATGGTGACATCTAGTCCCTGCTCATGCAGGGGTTTTAATTTGTAAGTCGTCATCGGCTGCTCCCAATCAAAACAAATTTGCGACGTTAAGTTGCGATAATATGGTTTTGCAAGTTGTTGCATTTAGATACCCTATGACAGCGACCCCTTCCAACGATTTATCTGCCTGGGAGCGGCTAGAACAAGGCAGACAGGCAAAAGCAAGCAACGGTGGTTATGCGGGCTACGGCTCCCCTGCCTTTGGACAACAATCGATCGATGGGGAATTAGTGGATGATCCGGAAGAGTGCCGGGTCATTGAACTGATTCGCCGTCATCACAAATCAGGGAAATCCTTGCAGAAGATCGCCGATTGGCTTAATGAACAGGGCTACACCACCAAACGCGGTCAACCATGGCAGCGTATTTCCGTAAAGCGAGTGCTGGATCGACTTTATGGAAAGGTGTCCAGAATTTCCGGAGTAACCCTTCAGGCCGACCAGAACCCGGAAGTACTCACCCCAGCGTCTGGTGATGCAGACCCTAAAACCATTAGAGGCTGAATGACCCCTAAATAAAAAGTTTCAGGCTTTAACCTGTTACATCCCTCTATGATACACCGAAGTGGGTCTAAAATCTTTACGAGTTTAATAAAAATTGTAACAAAACGTTACATCTTTTAGGAAAAAGTTAAATGACGCTACACTTTGAGATAGTTTTAGAACGGGTTTTAGCAACTCTGAGAGTCTGGGTTCTTTGCCCAGTGGCTGTTCTGTCTATCTTGGCCTTTGTGATTGCAGGATGGTGCTGATGTCCCTCGATACACCTCTGAGTTGGGCCCCCGATCTGGAAAAGGCGATCAATCGCCACCCCTTGACGGTGCCGCCAACCACTTCCCTGGCAGATGCGATCGCTATGATCGGTCAGGCCCATAGTCGTCTGTGTTTGCTCACCGATGACCTATCCCCTCTAGCTGCTCCGGCCGGAGAGGTGCGTGTTAGCTGTCTGCTGGTGGTGCAAGGGCAAGAGTTATTAGGAATTTTGACGGAACGGGATGTGGTGCGACTCACCGCCCAAGGAATTAACCTGACCGAGACAACCGTTGCTGATGTGATGGTACATCCCCTGATCACGTTGCCCCAGCAATCTGCTCAAGACATTTTTGCTGCCCTGTTTTTGTTTCGGCGCTACCGCATTCGCCATTTGCCGATTGTCGATGACCAAGGACACTTAATCGGGGTGATCTCCCATGAAAGTATTCGCCAGATTTTGCGTCCGGCCAATCTGTTGCGGTTTCGTCGCGTATCGGATGTGATGACCACTCAAGTGGTACAGGCCCCACTCACCGCCACAGTCTTGCAATTGGCCCAGTTAATGGCGGAACATCGTGTCAGTTGTGTGGTGATCACCCAGAGAAATTCCGAAGACAATGACTACCCCGTTGGTATTGTGACAGAGCGAGATCTTGTCCAGTTTCAAGCAGTTCAAATCGATCTGCACAAAACTAGGGCCCAGACGGTGATGAGTACGCCCTTATTTCTCCTCAGTCCCGAGGATTCCCTGTGGACGGCCCATCAGGAAATGCAAAAACGGCGGGTGGGGCGTTTGGTGGTTTCTTGGAACTGGGGTCGGGGGTTGGGTATTGTCACACAAACCAGTCTGTTAAGGGTTTTTGACCCGATGGAAATGTATGGGGTGATTGAAAATTTACAACAAACCATTCAACAGCTAGAGTCCGAGCGATCGCCCTCCCTTCCTTCTCCACCGGCGGACTTATTACCCCAACGGACCCGCACCCCATCAGAAAAAGAGAGCGCTGGCGATCGCGAATTATTACTAGCCTTGCTGGACAATGCCTACAAAGACGTAAAGTATATGTTGGCTAACTTAGATATTGTCGTCGAGCAGCGGCGATCTTTGCTTCAATCTGTTCTAGATAAGCTTGAGTACCTCGGTCGTGAAATTAGCTCTTAGATAACCGGTTTGCTTCTATTCATACTAAATCTGGTTAAGTAGCTGGTTATAATTAAATTAAAAATAGATTTTAGGTTCGATCCCCCCTAGCCCCCCTTGATAAGGGGGGAAGCCGAAGGCGGGGGGATCCCCCTTGATAAGGGGGGAAGCCGAAGGCGGGGGGATCCCCCTTGATAAGGGGGGAAGCCGAAGGCGGGGGGATCCCCCTTGATAAGGGGGGTG